>CAXYUC010000004.1:0-59419 GCA_964292075.1 uncultured Mycolicibacter sp. | reverse complement strand
CCCCCCGCCCCCGCCCCCCCCCGTCCTGTCACGCGGCGAGAGGCGCGCAGCCCCCTTCGGGCCGCCGTGGGGGGCCGCGGGGGGTGCCACCGTAGACTTTGATGCTGTGACGCTCAGCGCTGCCGACCGTGGTTATCTGGCCCCGCTGCCGATCACCGCGGTCGCTCCGCACACGGTGGTCGACGGGCCGGCGCCGGAATTCGAAGGAGACCTGAAGGCGCTGTTCCGGACGCGATACCAAGACCGCTAACGCTCACCCACGGGAGAGCCACGCCAGTCGGTCCAGGGTCACCGGATCCTCCTGCCCGTCGTAATAGCGGTCCAGCACCGCACGAAAGTCGCCGCAGCAGCACCGGCCGGCGTGGCCGCCACCCTCGCAAGCCCGCCCGAACAACGTCATCGAGGAGCGCAGCTTCATCTCGTCGGGCCAGCCCAAGATCTCCTCGATGGACCGGCCGCGCACCGCATTGATCAAGCCCACGCACTCCTGCAGTCGCGGCCCCAGCACCACGTGAGCCAGGTAGGCACGTGCCTCGGCGGGCGACGCGATGCCATAACGCTGGGCCATCACGCTGGCACCCAAGCCAGAGAGCTGCGGAAAGACGAACCACATCCAGTGGCTGCGCTTGCGGCCGGCGCGCAGTTCGGCGACCACCGTGTCGTACACACCTTGCTGTGCGTCGACGAAACGCTGGAGCCCGAACGGGTCGGAGGTTCCGGCCATGCCCTCAACCGTGGCACAGTCGACGTGCGGCAGTGAAGGAGTCAGCGATGTCGGTGATCAAGCGGCGGTTTCCCAGGATCGGTGATCTTGCGCCACTGATCGGCTTCCGCAGGCCCCGGTTGAACCGCACCGCGCAGCGTCTGGACGCCGCGCTGACCGTCGAAGACCTACGCCTGCTCGCCAAACGACGCACCCCCCGAGCCGCGTTCGACTACACCGATGGTGCCGCCGAGGACGAGATCTCGTTGGAACGAGCCCGCCAGGCCTTCCGGGACATCGAGTTTCATCCCGCTATCCTGCGCGACGTCGCATCCGTCGATACCAGCCGCGACGTGCTCGGCGCGCCGGTGGCGTTGCCGTTCGCGATCGCACCGACCGGTTTCACCCGGCTGATGCACACCGCGGGCGGGCTGGCCGGCGCCCGCCCCCCGCAACCCGCCGGCACCCCGTTCCCCCTGTCGACCTTGGGCACCGCCCCGATCGAAGACGTCGCGGCGGCCGCCCCCGGGGGCCGCCGCTGGTTTCAGCTGTACATGTGGCATGACCGCGACCGGTCGATGGCGCTGCTGCGCCGCGCCGCCGAAGCCGGCTACGACACCCTGTTGGCGACCGTCGACTGTCCGGTCGCCGGGTCGCGTCGGCGCGACTCCCGCAACGGCATGTCCATCCCACCGGCGCTGACCCTGCGCACGGTCGCCGATGCCGCGGTGCATCCGGCCTGGTGGTTCGACCTGCTCACCACCGAACCGTTGTCCTTTGCCTCGCTGGACCGCTGGTCGGGGACGGTCGCGCAGTACATGGACACCATGTTCGACCCGAGCCTGACCTTCGACGACCTGGCCTGGGTCAAGTCCCAATGGCCGGGCCGATTCGTCGTCAAAGGCATCCAGAGCCTCACCGACGCCCGCGCCGTGGTCGATCGCGGGGTGGACGGCATCGTGCTGTCCAACCACGGCGGCCGCCAGCTCGACCGGGCTCCGGTGCCGTTCCAGCTGCTGCCCGAGGTGGCCCGCGAGCTCGGGGCCGACACTGAGATCCTGCTGGACACCGGCATCATGTCCGGTGCCGACATTGTCGCGGCGGTCGCGTTGGGCGCCCGTTGCACCCTGATCGGGCGGGCCTACCTGTATGGCCTGATGGCCGGCGGGCAGGCCGGCGTGCACCGCGTGATCGACATCCTCGCCGAACAGATCCGGCGCACCATGCGGTTGCTCGGGGTCAGCGAACTGGCCGAACTGACGCCGCAGCACGTCACCCAGCTACAGCGACTGGTGCCGCGCCGCTAGCCTATGCGTTTTCGCCGCGGCGAATCCGGGTATAGGCGCTGCTGTGACTGCCCACAAGGAACTGGTACGCCGGCTACTGCGGCGTGCCGGCACCACCTATGCCCAGGAGGCCGGCATTCGGTTGCGCAACCAACCTATGCCGCTGTTCCAACTGCTGATGCTGTGCATGCTGGCCAGCAAGCCCATCGACGCCAGCGTGGCGGCCCGCGCGGCCCGCGAGCTGTTCAAGTGCGGGTTGCGCACACCGCACAAGGTCCTCGAAGCGGATCGACAGACGCTGATCGATGCCATGGGTCGGGCCCACTACCGGCGCTACGACGAGAGCTCAGCCACCATGCTGGTCGAACTGGCCGAGGCGGTGCAGACGGACTACGGCGGTGACCTGCGGCTGCTGGCCGAACGCAGCGGCCGCGATGTCGCGGCGGCCGCCGAGGCACTGAAGTCCTTCACGGGAATCGGCGAGGTCGGCGCGAGCATCTTTTTGCGCGAGGTCCAAGATGTCTGGCCCTGGGCGCGCTCCACGTTCGACGACCGCGCGTTGGATGCTGCGCGCGATCTCGGGTTGCCCAGTGACGCAGACCAACTCGGTGCACTGTCGCGGGGGCGCAATGCCGAGCTCGCGGCGGCTCTGGTGCGCTACTCGGCCGACGCCGGTGTCCGCGAACGACTGACGGAATGACGAGCAGAGGACAACACGTGTCTACATCGGCCACCTTCGTGATCGTCGGCGCCGGCCTGGCCGGGGCCAAGGCCGCGGAGGCCTTGCGCGACAAGAGCTTCGACGGAACGATTGTGCTGTTCGGTGAGGAGCAACAGCTGCCCTACGAGCGGCCCCCGCTCTCGAAAGAGTTCCTCGCGGGCAAGAAGTCCCTCGACGACTTCACGGTGAAACCCCGGGCCTGGTACCGCGAACACGACATCGACCTAAGGCTGGGTACCCGCGTCGCGGACATGGATCCGTCCGGCCATAGCGTCACGCTGGCCGACGGCACCAGCCTGGGCTACGACAAACTACTGCTTGCGACGGGCTCGCGGTCGCGACGGATACCGATCCCCGGTGCCGACGCGCCCGGTGTGCACTATCTGCGGACCGTCGAAGACGCGTCGGCGCTGGATTCGGTGCTGGCGAGCGGAGATTCGCTGGCGGTGGTGGGTGCGGGCTGGATCGGCATGGAGGTGGCCGCCGCCGCACGCCAGCGCGGCGTCGACGTCACCGTGGTGGAAAGCGCCGCACTGCCGCTGCTGGCCAGCCTCGGCGCGGAGAACGCCGCGGTCTTCGCCGACCTGCACCGCGAGCATGGTGTCGACCTGCGTACCGGGTCGACGGTCGCCGAGGTCACCACCGCCGGCGGCGCCGCCACCGGCCTGCGGTTGGGCGACGGCTCGCCGATCCGTGCGGACGCGGTGCTCGTCGCGATCGGCGCCCAGCCCAACATCGAATTGGCTCAACAGGCCGGTCTTGCCACCGGTGACGGCGGCGTGCTCGTGGACGCCGGGTTGCGCAGCAGCGACCCAGACATCTACGCCGTCGGCGACATCGCGGCCGCGCAGCATCGGTTGCTGCGCACCCGGATCCGCACCGAACACTGGGCCAATGCCCTCAAGCAACCGGCGGTCGCCGCGGCCGGCATGCTCGGCGACGCCGCCGAATACGCCGAGCTGCCCTATTTTTTCACCGACCAGTACGACCTCGGGATGGAGTATGTCGGCTACGCGCCGCACTACGCCCGCGTGGTGTTTCGCGGTGAACCCGCCGGCCGCCAATACACCAGCTTCTGGCTCGATGACGACAACCGGGTGCTGGCCGGGATGAACGTCAACATCTGGGAGGGCCTCGACGACATCAAGGCGCTCATCAACGCCCAGGCGCCCGTAAGTCCGGATCGGCTGACCACTTAGCGCAGCGTCGCGGTGCCGTCTTCGTGCACGTCGACCGCGGCACCGGCGATGTCCTCGCGCACGGTCGCTTCGGCGGCATCCGGGTTCCGTATCACCGCCAGCGTCCGTGACCCCTCGGGCGTGCGGACCGCCAAGAATGCTTGTAGCGGGCGTCCGTCACGGTCGAACGGAGTGGTCCAGGACTCCACCTCACCGGTCCCCTGCCATTGCACCGCCGACGGCCGGATGGCCTGCGCATCCACCTCGGGTTGCACGTCCTCCCAACGGAATCCGGCCGGTGGCGGCTGTGTTCCGTACACGCCGAAACTGTGTTTGGTCAGGTAGCCGCCGTTGGCGGTGATCAGGCCGAGCCGCCCGGGATTGGCCACCAGCAGTTCAGCCAGGGTGGCGATCGAATGCATGACGTAGTTGTTCCACGGGCCGCCCGCGAAGGTGAGCCCACCGGTCACGGTCAGCGGCCGGTCGGGGTCATCGATGGCAAGCCCGAGTTCGGCGGCCGCAACCTGCACCGCAGACGGGAAGCACGAGTACAGATCGACGTGATCGATCCCGCCGATCCCGGCGCCGGCCAACTCCAAGGCCCGGGCCCCGGCGATCCGGATCGCCGGCGATCGGTGCAGTTCGGCGCGGTTGGCAATGGCGTAGGTGTCGTGGGCGTCGGCACCGGCCTGCGGAAAAACCCAGTTCTCGGTGGGGATCCGCAACTCGGTGGCGGTCTGAACCGAGGTCAGTACCAGCGCCGCTGCCTGATCGACCATGTTGTTGGAGTTCATCAACTTGGTGTAGGGCCAGCTGATCATCCGGTTCTTCGGGCCCGGCTGCCAGATCTCCTCGGCGGAAACGGGGTTCCGGATCCAGGCGTGCGGATTGTCGACGGCGACCGCATTGAACCGGGACCACAGTTCACCGATACGCCGGCGGTGGTCTTCGACCTTCTCCCCCGCGGCGATCCGCAGTGCCTGTTCGAACAGCGGGTAGACGTAGGCGGGTCGGTCCAATCCGATGCGCTCTTCGGCCGGGCCGACCATCGGCACATCTTCGCCCTCACACTCGGCCATCGGGACCGACTCGTCCTGCTGTGTCCAGACCAGTTTGCCGCCGGCACGCCGCAGCCTGGTCCGGGTGCGCCACGTCTCGCCGCCGGCCACCAGCACCAGGCCGGCTCGGCCATCGCGGATATCCAGGCAGGCTTGATTCACCAGGGACTGCGGCACGTTGCCGCCCACCGGGCTGTACCGGGTGGCGGGGCGCTGCGCACCGATCCGCTGTCCGAGCAGCGCTCCCGGATCGCGGTAGCGCGCCGACAGCAGGTTCACCACCCGAATCGAGTCGACCGCGCGCAGCACCCGGTCGTGAGCGGCGTGGCGGGCCGCCGCCACCATCAGATCGACGGGTTCGACGGGGTCGGTGTCGTCGCGGTGGTTGACCTGGCCATAGCCGATCAGCACCGGTGTCCGGGGGTCGACAGGCATGGCCGTAAGACTAATCCGGGGGTTCACGCAAACAGCACGCCGTCGGCGATCAACCTGTCAATCTCGCCGTCGTCGAGTCCGAGCAGTGCCCGGCAGATCTCTCGAGTGTCCTGACCGGGCAGCGGTGCGGGCCGCTGGGGCGCCACCGGGATGTTGCGGAAGGGGGCGGGGCCGGTTTCAGCCGGCAACGGATGCTCGATCAGCGGGTGGGTCATAGCCGCGAACACCGCTCGATGGGCCAGCTGGGGGTCGTCGGCGACGTCGGGTGGTCGGTTCATCGGCGCGGCGGCCACACCGCGCCCCTGCAGCAGTTCGGCCACCCCGGCTGGGCCATGCGCCATGGTGTGGCGGCCCAACGCCGCGGCCAGCTCCGCACGGTGAGCGGTGCGACCGGGTCCGGTGCGCAAGCGCGGATCGGCCGCCAATGCGTCATCGCCGAAAGCCGCAGCGACAGCACGCATATCGGCGTCGGTCCGGATCGAGATCACACACCATTCGTCGTCGCCGGCGCAGGGACAGACCAGATCCACCGCAGTGTCCTGCTGTACCGATGAGCCCGCGGCGCGGGCCACATAGCTGGTGTCGAGTTGGTTGACGGCGGTCTCGGCCTGCGACACGTGGACGTGACTGCCGGCGGCGGTGCGCCGGCTCCCGATCAGCGCGGCCAGCGCCCCGATCGCGGCGACCCGCGCAACCACATGATCAGGAAAGACCGTCGTCGCGTCGTAGAACGGGTGGCGTTCGGTGTCGCTGGGCCCCTGGGGGGCCGTCCACAGCGCGGTCACCCCGGTGGTGGCACGCACCAGTGGGCCATAGCCCATCCGGTCGCTCCACGGCCCGGACTCGCCGAAGGCGCTGCTCTCGGCCAGCACGATCCGCGGGTTGATCTCCCGCAGTGCATCATAGGAAAATCCCAGGGCGGCAAGCGTTCCCGGCTTGAAGTTGGCAAACACGGCGTCCGCCGCGCCGACCAGGCGCGTGAAGATTTCCTTGCCGGCCGGGCTGCGCAGATCCAGGCCGAGTCCGGAGTTATTGCGGTGCGTCCAGGCGAACGACTCGCTCATCGCCGCCCCGGGACGGGCCTGCCGCAGCCCATCCGGGTAGGCCGCGCTCTCCACCTTGATAATCTCGGCGCCCAGATCGCCGAAGAGCCGGCTGGCCTCCCCGCCGGCAACGATCACGCCCAGGTCGACGATCCGGATGCCCTCGAACGGCCGGGCGCCAACCGCGCCACCGAAGGTCTGCTCCGTCAACGGTTCGGCCAGCCATCTGTCATCTGCCTCGCCGACGGCCGGGGCAGGTGTCCGAAAGCCGGCTCGCTGGTCGTCGACCACGTAATAGCCGGTCGGGATCACGGCGGGCAGCCCCGGGGCCAGGTCGGTCCGGGTGACCGCCTCCGCGACCGCGAAATGCTCCTCGGCCAGCACCTGCGCCGGATCGCCGACCGCGGCGATGGGGACACCGCGGGACTGACCGGCCGTGACCAGATCGGCCATGTCCTGGCCGGCGAACAGTGCACGGATCAGCGCACTGATCTGCGGCCAGACCGCGAACCGCTCGCCGATCACGCCGAACTTGGGGTCGGCGTATTCGGCCGGCTCCCCCAGCCAGCTCCACAGTGCGCGCCACTGGCGCGGCGACATGACACACAGCCGGACGTAACCGTCACGGCACGCGTAGATCGGGTAGGCGTCCTGGTTGCGGGGCCGCCCGCGCCACCGGCTCGATGCACGTTGGGCCGCGGCGACCTGGCCATGCGCGCCGAATATTGGGTCGAGCACAGTGACTACCGCATCGAACCGGGAGAAGTCGATGTAATCCCCGGATCCGCAGCGCAACCGGTTGTAGTAGGCGACCAGCACCGCCCAGGCGGCCTGTACCGCCGCGGTCGCCGAGCCAATCCCGTCCGGCGGCAGTACCGGGGTCCCGGTGGTGGGGCCCGACCGGGACAGGGCGCCGGAGAGCGCGTAGAGCACCGCGTCGGTGGCCTGCCACGCCGAGCGCGGACCGCTCGTCCCAAAATCGGTGACCGACATCGTCACCAGGTGAGCGAACCGGTCGGCCAGCTCACCGCAGGAGGTCCCGAAGTCCGCAGCGCATCCCGGCAGGCCGCTGTCCACCACGATGTCGGCGGTACCGGCCAGCTCGTCGAAGCGGCGGCGATCCCGCTCATCGGCGGGATCCAGGGTGATGCTGCGCTTGTTCGCGTTGTGCAGCGCGAACGAGATGCTCACACCGCCCAGCAGCGGAGCCGCGGCGCGCGCCGGACTGCCCCCGGGGGGTTCCACCTTGAGCACGTCGGCTCCCAGGTCGGCAAGCAACCGGGTGACCGCGTCGGCGTCGCCGCCGGCCAGATCGAGCACACGAACCGATTTCAGCAGCACGCAGTCAGGGTAATGAATCGGTTGCCGCGGGCGGGGTTGGGCGCAACAATCGAAAAGGTGAGTGCAGCCAACGCGACTCCGTCAACGCCCACCCTCTCCGACGATGAACTGGCCCGCCTCCATGCCTACTGGCGGGCCGCCAATTACCTTTCGGTAGGCCAGATCTATCTGCTGGACAATCCCCTGCTGGCCGAACCGCTGCAGGCCGAGCACGTCAAACCCCGCCTGCTCGGACACTGGGGCACGACGCCAGGGCTCAACCTGCTCTATCTTCACCTCAACCGGATAATCCGCGACCGCGACGCCGACGTCATCTTCGTCACCGGCCCCGGCCACGGCGGCCCGGCGCTGGTCGCCAACGCCTATCTCGAGGGCACCTACAGCGAGGTGTACACGGGAATCGGCGAAAATGCCGACGGAATGCGGAAGTTGTTCCGGCAGTTCTCTTTTCCCGGCGGCATCCCCAGTCACGTGGCAGCCCAGACACCGGGCTCCATCCATGAGGGCGGTGAGCTCGGCTACGCACTGGTGCATGCCTTCGGTGCGGCCTTCGACAACCCGGAACTCGTGGTCGCCTGCGTGATCGGCGACGGCGAGGCCGAGACCGGACCGCTGGCGGCCAGCTGGCACTCGAACAAGTTTCTCAACCCCGCCGTGGACGGCGCGGTGCTGCCGATCCTGCATCTCAACGGCTACAAGATCGCCAATCCCACTGTGTTGGCGCGTATTCCGCAGGCGGAATTGGAGTCGCTGCTACGCGGTTACGGGTACCGCCCGATCACCGTCGCCGGCGACGATCCCGCCATCGTTCACCAGTTGCTCGCGGCCGCCCTTGATGATGCGTTCGACGACATCGCGGCGATCCGGCGAGCCGCACGCGCCGACGGCTCGTCGATGCGGCCGGTGTGGCCGATGATCGTGCTGCGCACTCCGAAGGGCTGGACCGGGCCGAAGGTGGTCGACGGACAACAGGTGGAGGGGACCTGGCGGGCACATCAGGTGCCGCTCGCACAGACCCGTACCGACCCCGAACACCGCCGCCAACTGGAGGAATGGTTACGCAGTTATCGCCCGGCGGAACTGTTCGACTCCTCCGGACGCCTGCTGCCGGAACTGTCGGCGCTGGCGCCGCGCGGTGATCGCCGGATGAGCGCCAACCCGCATGCCAACGGAGGGCTGCTGCTGCGCGATTTGGACCTGCCCGATTTCCGCGACTACGCGGTACCGGTGCCCCACCCCGCGACCGAGCTGCATGAGGCCACTCGGGTGCTCGGCACGTTCCTGCGCGACGTCATCGACCGCAACCGCGACCGGTTCCGGTTGATGGGTCCCGACGAAACGGCCTCCAATCGGCTCTCGGCGGTGTTCGACACGACCGATCGGGTCTGGCTGTCGCAGACCGTCCCCGGTGACGATCACCTGGCCCCGGACGGGCGGGTCTTGGAGGTGCTCTCGGAGCACCTGTGCCAGGGCTGGCTGGAGGGCTATCTGCTGACCGGCCGGCACGGGCTGTTCAACTGCTACGAGGCGTTCGTACACATCGTCGACTCGATGTTCAACCAGCACGCCAAATGGCTGGCTGTGAGCCGCGAACTCCCGTGGCGAGCGCCGATCGCCTCGCTGAACTATCTGCTGACCTCGCACGTCTGGCGTCAGGACCACAACGGGGCGTCACACCAGGACCCTGGGTTCATCGATCTGGTGGCCAACAAACGGCCTGAAGTGGTCCGGGTCTACCTGCCGCCGGACGGCAACACGTTGCTGTCGGTGGCCGATCACTGCTTGCGCAGCCGCAATTACGTCAACGTGATCGTCGCCGGGAAGCAGCCGGCTCTGGCCTACCTGGATATGCCGACGGCGGTGGCGCACTGCACTCGCGGACTGGGAATCTGGGAGTGGGCCGGCACCAGCACCGGTGAGCCGGACGTAGTGCTGGCCTGCGCCGGGGATGTTCCGACGTTGGAAACCCTGGCTGCCGCCGACATCCTGCGCGACGCACTGCCCGACCTCGCCGTGCGGGTGGTGAACGTCGTGGACATCATGCGCCTGCAGCCGGCCACTGAACATCCGCACGGGTTGCCGGACAACGAATTCGATGCGCTGTTCACCCGCGACAAGCCGGTGATCTTCGCCTATCACGGCTACCCCTGGCTAATCCACCGACTCACCTACTCGCGCGCGAACCACGACCAGATGCATGTGCGCGGTTACCGCGAACGGGGTACCACGACAACACCGTTCGACATGGTGATGCTCAACGATCTGGATCGTTTCCACCTGGTGATGGACGTGCTCGACCGGGTACCGGGCTTGGGCGCCAGCCACGCGGTGCTGCGCCAGCAGATGGTCGATGCGCGGCTGGCCGCGCGGCTCTATACCCGGGAGAACGGGGAGGACGATCCGCGGATCACCGACTGGACCTGGCGATCCGGCGCAGACGCCAACGACGGCGAGATAAGGTGACGGCCATGACTGCTCACCCCTTGCCGGTCCGGATGCCCCGCAGGGCGATGTCGTTGCTGCTCGGCGCCCTCGTCGCGTCGGCCACCATCGCCGGTGCCGGGTCGGCCGGCGCTACGCCGGACCACACCAAAGTGCCGGTCCGCTACGACCTCACCGGTACCGGGGTCGCCAGTTACATCACCTACCAAGGCCAAAACGGTCAGTCGCATGCCACCAATGCCCCGCTGCCGTGGTCCATTCAGCTGACCGGCTCGATGACGAACGCGGCCAGTCCGGCCTCGTACTCACTGAGCGCCCAGAGCGCCGGTCCCGGCACCCTGACCTGCACGGTCACCATCAACGGCAAGGTGGTCAGTCAGAACACCGCCACCGGCGCCCCGGCGCGAGTGCTCTGCGAGACCCACGGCCCCAAGTAGGCCGACGGTACCGACGCGCGGCCTCCTGAGCGCCGTCGCGCGTAGACTTCTCTCCAATGTCTGGCCACGAGTTCGCGGTGCCCTGGGGGCGGCACCCCTTGGTGTCGCAACTCTCGGCGCTGAACCACTTCCGCGCCTTCGTCGACGTTGCCGTCGTCGTGGTGGTGCTGGCGCTCGCCAATTTGATCGCACACTTCACCACCCCCTGGGCCGCGGTCGCCACCGTTCCGGCCACCGCCATCGGCTTGATCGCCCTGGTCCGCTATAACGGCCTGAGCTGGAGCGAGCTCGGCCTGGGCCGCGCACATTGGAAATCCGGGTTCGGCTATGCGCTGGCCGCGGTACTGGTGGTGGTGTCGGTCATCGCGATCGGCGTGATGTTGCCCGCGACCCGGCCGATGTTCTTGAACAACCACTACGCCACGATTTCCGGTGCGCTGGTGGCGTCGATGGTCGTCATCCCGCTGCAGACTGTGATTCCCGAGGAGTTGGCGTTCCGTGGCGCACTGCACGGTGCCCTGCACCGGGCGTGGGGTTTTCGCGGGGTGGCCGCGGCCGGCTCGCTGTTGTTCGGACTCTGGCATGTCGCAACATCCCTCGGTCTGACCAGCAGTAACGTCGGTTTCACCCGCGTGCTCGGGGGTGGGTTCTTCGGCATGCTGGCCGGCGTAACGCTCGCGGTGCTGGCCACCGGCGCTGCCGGCTTCGTGTTCAGCTGGTTGCGGCGGCGCAGTGGCAGCCTGATCGCGCCCATCGCCCTGCACTGGTCGCTCAACGGGGTCGGCGCGCTGGCCGCCGCGCTGGTGTGGCACGTGTCCTCCTGAGCCGCCCGGCGGTTCAGCGAGGCTCGACGCAGGAGAGGCGAAGCTGGGACCGCCGCATGAACCCCGCGCTCAGACCACCAACACCGCCGCACCTGCGATCCGGCCCGCAGCCAGGTCGGCCAAGGCCCGGTCGGCCTCACCCAGCGAGTACACCGGGGTGGTCACGTCGATGTGGTGCGCTGCCGCGAAGTCGAGAAAGGCGTGGGCATCCGCGCGTGTGTTGGACGTGACCGACCGGATCTGGCGCTCACGGAACAGATGGCGCTGGTAGTTCAGCGCTGGGATGTCGCTGAGATGGATTCCGGCGATGGCCAGGGTGCCGCCGGCGTCCAATGCCTGGCAAGCGGGCAGCACCAGCTCACCGACCGGGGCGAACAGGATCGCGGAGTCCAGCGGCACCGGTGGCGGATCGGCGGCGCCCTGGGCCGAAGCGGCGCCCAGCTCCCGTGCCAGTTCCCGTGCTCGTTCACCGCGGGTCATCACGTGTACCTCGGCACCACTGGCGAGTGCGACCTGCGCGGTGATGTGCGCACTGCCCCCGAACCCGTAGATTCCCAGCCGCCCGCCCGGCGGCAGCTCCGCGCGAAGCAAGGACCGGTAGCCGATGATGCCCGCGCACAGCAGCGGCGCCAACTCGGTGTCACTGTAGCCGCCAGGCAGGCGCAGCGCGAAAGCTGCTGGCACGGTGGCGAATTCGGCATAGCCGCCGTCGTCATCCCAGCCGGTGTAGCGCGACTGCGGGCATAGGTTCTCGTCACCTCGACGGCAGTAGCGACACGTGCCGCAGGTCTGCCGTAGCCAGGCGATTCCGACCCGGTCCCCCACCGCGAAGTCGTCACCGGCGTAGGCGCCGACCTCGACGACTTCCCCGACCACCTCGTGACCGGGAATCACCCCGGGCCGGTGCACCGGAAGATCACCCTCGGCGACGTGCAGGTCGGTCCGGCACACGCCGCAGGCCCGCACGACCACCAGCAGCTCCGACGGCTGCGGTCGCGGCGCCGCGGTGCGGACCCGCTCAAGTGGTCGGCTGGCTATCGGGCCGGGCCGTTGGACGCGCCACCCCGACATTGATGCACCCAACTGCGACGCCATAGACCTATGGTGCGCGTTCGACAGGCGGGACGGCTACCTGCGGCGAGCCAACCCCACCACCCACAGCAAGATGATGGCTCCGCCCAGCGAGACGAAGAAGGTGAACCACCTGCGGCCATGCTCAACGTCGACGCCCAGCCAGCCGAGCAGCATGCCGCCGATGAATCCGCCGATCACACCGATCAGGACGTTGAGCAGGATGCCCGAACCACCGCGCTTCATGATGCGGTTCGCCAACCAGCCGGCGATACCGCCGATCAGGACATAGGCCAGCCAGCTGACCGACGTCGGCGTGGACAGTGCAGCAGCGAGATAACTTCCGGCCATCAGCGGGAACTACGCGGCGGGTGCCGGGGCCGGGGCAGGCGCGGGTGCAGGTGCAGGTGCCGGCGCAGGAGCCGGGATTCCCGGAATGCCCGGCACCGGGGCAGGCGCCGCTTCGGCGGGGGGTGCGCCCAGCGGCCGGATGGACTCGGCCAGCGCGATGGCCGCGTTGGTGTCCACCGGGTTGTTGGCCGTGCCCAGCCACACCACGAACCACCGCTCGCTCTGCGGACCGGTGCCGCTGGCCGGCGGCACACCGATCACGCCGCTCCAGATCTGGCCGACCGGCTTGGCCGGGTCGGTGAACTTGACCTCGTAGTACGACGCGCTACCGGTCAGACCGCCCCCGTTGAGGGGAGCATTCACCTGGTTGGCGCGGGTGCCGGGGTAGGGCATGAAGAACTCACCCATGTCCGATCCGAGGCGAGCGGCGGCCTTGGCGTTGTCGGCCTCAGCGCTGGCATAGAGCCGCTGGTCGAGCTTGCCGAGCACAATCCTGGTGTCGTTGGCTACCGGCGCCGGCTGCCCCGGCAGCATCGGCTCACCGGTCTTTTTGCTCAGCAGCGACGAACCGTACTCAAGATGACTGGTGTCGGACTGCACCCAGCCGCCCGGCAGCACGTAGCTGAACCCGCCCGCGACGTCGTCGACGCGGCCCACCTCGGGAGCGGCGGGCTCTGCGACCGGGGCCGGAGCCGGAGCCGGGGCGTTCGGGTCGGCCGGCGGGGCATCCGCGGTGGCCGGCGGCGCGGGAGGAGGAGGCGGAACCGGGTCCGCGTACACCGGCGCCGCAATGGCGAATGCCAACGCACCGGCGACCGCGGTCGCGGCCATCGCCCGAATTCCCCTGGAGGTCAGGTCCACCTGCTTCATGGCAGAAAAACCTACCGCGTTGCCATCGGTACGCAAGTTACGCCGTGCTGGGGTGTGTCGCACGCAGCGTCACTTCCTGGGCTTTGACGCCGAACCAGACCGTCTCCCCCGGCGCCAGGCGCAGGTCCGCCGCCGCGTCCGCGGTGATGTCGGCGGCCAGTCCGGGCGCGCCGTCCGGCTGGTCCACACCGCGCACCGAAACCGTGCTGCCGCGTACCTCGAGCTCGGCCACGGTCACCTCGATCAGGTTGCGGGGACTGCCGTGGTGCGGCGGCTCCCGATAGACCGCCACCGCCGCCGGTGTGCTGACCGCCACCGCCGGCCGGTCCGATTCCACGCCGTCGTAGCTGGTGCCGTGCCACTGGTCTCCCCACGCCGTGCGCAATACGCCGGCGGAGTCGAGCACCCCGGCGACCAGGTTGAACCCGGCGATCTGTGCCCCGAACCGACTGCGTGGTGCGGCCAATACCTCTGCGGTGCGGCCGATCTCGACGATCCGACCGGATTCCAGGACCATCACCCGGTCAGCCAACGCAAACACGTCGAGCAGGTCGTGGGTAACCAGCACGGTGGTACGCCCGGCCGCGCTGAGCACGTCACGCAGCACCGTGCGCACGACAGACGCCGCGCCCACGTCGAGCCCGGCCAACGGCTCGTCGAGCAACAGCACCTCCGGTTCGGCGGCCAGCGCACGCGCGATCGCGACCCGCTGCGCCTGCCCGCCGGAGAGCCGGCGCGGCCGGCGCTCGGCCAACCCTTCGGCATCGACCGCACGCAGCCACGGCGCCGCGAGGGCTCGAGCATGCACCCGGCGCAGGTCGAAGCGACGCCGGCGACGCGACCCGAACGCGACGTTGGCCGCCACACTCAGATGCGGAAACAGCAGCGGATCCTGCAGCAGCAGGCCCACCCGGCGATCACAGGTGGCCACCTGCACCCCGGCCCGGGTATCGGTCAGCACCCGATCACCGGCGCGGACCACGCCCTGATCGGGCCGCAGCAGCCCCGCGATCACGTGCAGCAGGGTCGACTTCCCGGCGCCGTTGGGCCCCAAGACCGCCAGCACCTCGCCCGGCGCGACGTTCAGACGCACGTCCAGGCCACGCTCAGCGACCACCGCCTGCAAGGTGAGCCCACCGGCCTCGACGCTCATCCGATGCTGCCCAGTCGCCGGGCGCCCACGACGAGTACCACCACTGCGGCAACAGCCACCAGCAACAGCGACATCGCCGCCGCGGCGTCGGCATCCGACACTCGCTGCAGATAGATCGCCAGCGGCAACGTCCGGGTGACGCCCTCCAGGGAGCCGGCAAAGGTCAAGGTGGCGCCAAATTCCCCGAGAGAGCGCGCGAACGCCAGCACCGCGCCGGAGATCAGGCCCGGCGTCAACAGCGGCAGCGTGACCCGCCACCACACCGTGCTGGGCCGGGCACCCAGCGTGGCCGCCACCCTCTCGTAATCGGCACCGGCGGTCCGCGCCGCGCCCTCCAGGGCGATCACCAGAAACGGCAACGACACGAACGTCTGCGCCAGCACCACCGCAGTGGTGGTGAACGCGATATGGATTCCGGCCGCCTCCAGATAACGTCCCAGCAATCCGAGTCGGCCGAACGCATACAGCAGCGCTATTCCGCCCACTACCGGTGGCAGCACCAGCGGCAACAGCACCAGCGGCCGGAGCAGGCGCACCACCCGCGCCTGGCTGCGCGCCAAGACCAGCGCCATCGGCACGCCGAGCAGCACGCACAGCACCGTGCTGGCCGCGGCGGTTCGCACGCTCAGTTGCAGCGCGGTGGTGGCCGAGGGACTGCTGATCAGCGACCAGAAATGTGGCCAATCGACTTTGGCCGCGATCCCCACCAGCGGCAGCACCACGAACGCCGCGCCGATCGCGGCGGGCACATAGACCCAGCCCGGCAGGTCATCAGGCCGGCCGACCACGGCCGGTCAGGGCTTCCGGAACCCGGCCGCGTGCAGCTCCTTCTGCCCTGCCTCGCCGGTGACCAGATCGACGAACGCCCGGGCCGGCCCGGGCGAAGGCGCTTCCCGTAGCAGCACAATCGGGTAGATGTTGACCGCGTCAGCAGCCTCGGGAAACTCGATGGTGGCCACTTTGTCTCCGGCGTGTTGCGCATCGGTGCGGTAAACCACACCAGCATCGGCCTGGCCGGTGATGACCTTGTTGAGGACGTCGGTGACGTCAGGCTCCTCGCTGACCGGTGTGACCGCGGCCCCGGTGGCCTCTTCGACTTTGTGGGTCGCCGCGCCGCACGGGACCGGCGTTTGACACACCACCACGGCGAGCCCGGGTGCGGCCAGATCGGCGAAGGATCGCACCCGGTGCGGGTTGCCGGGTGCGGTCACGATCACCAGCGTGTTGGTGGCGAACGGCACCGCCGCGCCATCGAGCAGGCCGGCCTGCGCGACCTTGTCCATCTGGGCGGTGTTGGCCGACGCGAAGACGTCGGCGCGGGCCCCCTGTGTCAGTTGGGTGGCCAGGTCCGACGATCCGGCGAAGTTGAAGGTCACCGCCACGCCGGGGTTGTCGGTCTTGAACTGCTCGGCGATCTCGGTGAACGCCGGCTGCAGCGATGCCGCCGCGAACACCGTGATCGTCGGGGTTGCCGGCCCGGAGCTACAGCCGGCCAGTCCCGTCGTCAGCATGACCGCTACCGCGCCGAAGACCATCCGGGTACGCCCCATGGCTGGCAGCCTAATGGGCGCACCCCGGACCGTGGCCGGATCGTGTCTGTGCCGAGTTCCGCCCCATCCCCGCAAACCGGCTACCGTCCAGTAACATAGCTCGGAACACGAGGAGGATCTACCGATGGATGTGCTGGTCACCGGTGGTGACACCGAATTGGGTCGCACCATTGCCGAGGGTTTCAGCGAGGCTGGCCACAAAGTGACGCTCGCCGGTTTGCGGGGCCCCGAGCTCGAGGTCGCCGCCAAAGAACTCGACGCCAATGCGGTGGTCTGCGACAACACCGACCCGGCAAGCATGCTGGCCGCCCGTGGACTGTTTCCGCACCACCTCGACACCATCGTCCACGCCCCGGCACCACGCTGGCACGGCGGCGACCCCCGCGGCTATTCGCTGGCCGACCAGGCCGACGCCTGGCGCAGCGCCCTGGACGCCACCGTGCTCTCGGCGGTGCTGACCGTTGGGACCATCGGCGACAACCTGCGATCGGGCGGCTCGATCATCTCAGTGCTGCCGGAGAACCCCCGCGACGGCAGTGCCGACGCCGCCGTCAAGGCCGCATTGTCGAATTGGACCGCCGGCCAGGCCACCACGTTCGGTACCCGCGGGATCACCGTCAATGTAGTGGCCGCGGGCGAAGGCGCCCGGCCGGGCTACGACGGCCTGACCCGCGTGGCGCCCACCGGGGCCGCTGAAATCGCCCGCCTCGCCGTGTTTTTGACCTCGCCGGCTTCCCGGCACATCACCGGCCAGACGCTGCACGTCGGCCACGGAGCGCTGGCCTGCTTCGGCTGACTGTGACGGGAGTGGCTAATCCCACAACCACTGGATGCGGTGACCACCTTTTGGGTCGACTAGCGTATTGAGGGAACGCAGTCACCGTCGAGGAGCAACCGGATTCCCATGAGCGCCCAGCCTGAAGTCACTGCGCAGCAGAGCCGACGCCACCAGGTCGTCATCATCGGCTCGGGATTCGGTGGGTTGACCGCGGCAAAGAAGCTCAAGCGAGCCGACGTCGACGTCAAGTTGATCGCCCGCACCACCCACCACCTGTTTCAGCCGCTGCTGTACCAGGTTGCGACCGGCATTCTGTCCGAGGGTGAGATCGCGCCGTCCACTCGCGTCGTGCTGCGCAAGCAGCGCAACGCCCAGGTGCTGCTGGGTGATGTCACCCGCATCGACCTGGCCGGCAAGTTCGTCACCTCCGAAGTGCTCGGCCACACCTACGACACCCCATTCGACAGCCTGATCATCGCGGCCGGCGCCGGGCAGTCCTACTTCGGCAACGACCAGTTCGCCGAGTTCGCGCCCGGCATGAAGACCATCGACGACGCGCTGGAGTTGCGGGGTCGCATCCTGAGCGCCTTCGAACAGGCCGAGCGGTCCCGAGACGAAGCCCGGCGGGAGAAGCTGCTGACCTTCACCGTGGTCGGCGCAGGTCCCACCGGTGTCGAAATGGCCGGGCAGATCGCCGAATTGGCCAACTACACCCTCAAGGACGCGTTCCGCAACATCGACTCGACCAAAGCGCGGGTGATCCTGCTCGATGCCGCTCCGGCCGTGCTGCCGCCGATGGGCGAGAAGCTGGGCGCCAAAGCAGCCGAGCGGCTGCAGAAGATGGGCGTGGAGATCCAGCTCGGTGCCATGGTCACCGACGTCGATCGCAACGGCTTGACCGTCAAGGACGCCGACGGCACGATCCGGCGGATCGAATCCCAGTGCAAGGTGTGGTCCGCCGGTGTCTCGGCCAGCCCGCTGGGTCGTGATCTCGCCGAGCAGTCCGAGGTGGAGCTCGACCGCGCCGGGCGGGTCAAGGTGTTGCCGGACCTGTCCGTGCCGGGCCACCCGAACGTCTTCGTCGTCGGCGATATGGCAGCCGTCGACGGTGTGCCCGGTATGGCGCAGGGCGCCATCCAGGGCGCCAAGCACGCCGCGAGCACCATCAAGGCCGAGCTTGGCGGCGCCGACCCGGCCGACCGGGAACCCTTCCAGTACCTGGACAAGGGCTCGATGGCCACCGTGTCCCGGTTCTCCGCGGTCACCAAGATCGGGCCGCTGGAGTTCAGCGGCTTCCTCGCCTGGCTGGCCTGGCTGGGGCTGCACCTGATCTACCTGGTCGGGTTCAAGAACAAGATCAGCACGCTGCTGTCATGGAACGTGACCTTCTTGAGCACCCGGCGCGGCCAGCTCACCATCACCGAACAGCAGGCCTTCGCCAGGACCCGACTGGAACAGCTCGAAGTGCTGGCCGCCGAGGCGCAGCGCGGCGCGGAGCGCGCGGTCAGCTAGCCGCCTGGCGAAAGCTAGTCCGAGAGGTTCTGCAACCGAACCTGGCCGCGGGCGAGCACCCGCGCGTCGGCATCGGTGATCGTCACCAACCACAACTGCTGGCGCCGACCGCGATGAATCGGGGTGGACGCGGCGTAGACGGTTCCGGACGAGACCGCCCGTAGAAAGTCGGTGTTGTTGTTGACCCCGACGACGGTGCCGACCGCGTCCCCACCGTCGCGGTTGAGCCAGGTGTGCGCCGACACGCTGGCCACGCTTTCGATGATCGAGCAATACACGCCGCCGTGCACGATGCCCGCCGGCTGGCACAGCTTGGGCTGCAGCTCCAGGTGAGCGTGCGCACCGTCGGGACCGACGTCGGTGTAGACCAAGCCGATCTCGGAGTCGAAGGGCGCGGAGAACGCGGACGGAAACCCGGTGGCAGCCATGTTGATGGTTTTACACGATGCCCACACGGGCATTCCCGGCCCGGTCACACCTGGGTCGCAGCAGAACCTCAGCTTCTGATACGACGCGCGGTAGTAATTAAGGGTAGGCTTGCTCCGTTGCCCGGGGAGTTGATAACAAACATGGCGAAGCAGACCCATTTAGGGGACTTGGAACGTGCGGTGATGGACCACCTGTGGTCATCGCCGGAGTCTCAGACGGTGCGCGAGGTCCACGAAGCGCTCTCAGCGCAGCGCGACCTGGCCTACACGACGGTGATGACGGTCCTGCAGCGACTGGCCAAGAAGAACCTGGTGTCGCAGATTCGCGATGACCGAGCACACCGCTACACACCGGTCCGGGGCCGCGACGAATTGGTCGCCGGACTGATGGTGGAGGCACTCGATCAGGCCGCTGACTCCGGGGACCGCCGTGCTGCGCTCGTGCACTTTGTCGAACGCGTCGGCGTCGACGAGGCCGACGCGTTGCGGCGGGCGCTGGACGAGCTGGAGGCCAAACATCGCATTCGCCTCCCAGGTAGCGGCCGACCGGCGTCCTGAGGGAGACTTACAGCGTGTCCGCGCTGGCCTTTTCCATCGTCGCGCTGTTGCTCGTAGGGCCGGTACCCGCCCTGCTGGCGCGCGCTGACTGGCCGCTCCGCGCTCCGCGGGCCGCGCTGGTGCTCTGGCAGGCCATCGCGATCGCCGCGGTGCTGTCCGCGTTCAGCGCGGGCCTGGCCACCGCGAGCCGCCTGCTGATGCCCGGCCCGGACGGCCGGCCCACCTCGACGATCCTCGGCTCCCTGGACCGCTTGGGTTGGCCGCTGTGGACCTTCTACGTCGCGGTCTTCGCATTGACCCTGATGGTCGGGATGCGCCTGTCCTGGACGGTGTTGCGGGTAGCGGTCCGCACCCGGCAGCGCCGGGCCCACCACCGCATGCTCGTCGACCTGGTCAGTGTCACCGACCGCCCGCCCGCACTGCGCACCAGTGGGCTGCGCATTCTGCAGGTGATGCAGCCACTCGCCTACTGCCTGCCCGGGGTGCGGAGCCGGGTGGTGGTCAGCTCCGGCGCGCTGGACGCGCTCGGTGACACCGAGTTGGCCGCATTGCTGTGCCATGAGCGGGCCCACCTGCGCGCCCGGCACGACCTGGTGCTGGAGGCGTTCACGGCCGTGCACACCGCGTTCCCCTGGTTCGTACGTAGTGCCAGCGCCCTGGACGCGGTACGGCTGTTGATCGAACTGCTCGCCGACGACGCGGCCGTTCGAGTGGCCGGTGCCCCTCCCCTGGCCCGCGCCCTGGTGACCTGTGCCTCCACCAAAGTCCCCGCCGGTGCGCTGGCGGCCGGCGGCACCAACACGGTGCTGCGCGTGCAACGGTTGTCTGGTCAGGGCAACAGTCCAGCACTGGCCGCTGCCGCCTATTCGGCCGCGGCCGGGGTGCTGACGGTGCCGACGGTGGCGCTGGCGGTACCGTGGCTGACCGAGCTCCACCGACTGATCGTGGGGTAACCCGCGCCGCCCGGCGTGCCGGGTTTCGAATCACCTACCACTGAGAGGCGAATACATGAGCGCGTCGGAAGTTGTTGGCACCGCCCAGATCGGCGTGACCGGACTGGCAGTCATGGGATCCAACATCGCGCGCAACTTCGCCAGCCACGGCTACACCGTGGCGCTGCACAACCGGTCGGTCGCCAAAACGGACGCGCTGCTCGACGCCTACGGTTCCGAAGGGAGCTTTGTGCGTAGCGAGACGATTCCGGAATTCCTTGCCGCCCTGGAGAAGCCGCGCCGAGTGCTGATCATGGTCAAGGCCGGCGACCCGACCGACGCCGTCATCAACGAGCTCGCCGACGCGATGGAGCCCGGCGACATCATCATCGACGGCGGCAACGCGCTGTACACCGACACCATTCGCCGAGAGAAGGCGATGGCCGCCCGCGGATTGCACTTCGTCGGGGCCGGGATCTCCGGCGGCGAGGAAGGCGCACTGAACGGGCCCTCGATCATGCCGGGCGGTCCCAAGAAGTCCTACGAGTCGCTGGGCCCGCTGCTTGAGGAGATCTCCGCCCACGTCGACGGAGTGCCGTGCTGCACGCACATCGGGCCGGACGGCGCGGGGCACTTCGTGAAGATGGTGCACAACGGCATCGAATACTCCGACATGCAGTTGATCGGTGAGGCCTACCAGCTGCTGCGTGACGGGCTGGGCCTGTCCGCACCGCAGATCGCCGAGGTGTTCACCGAGTGGAACGCCGGGGAGCTGGACAGCTACCTGGTCGAGATCACCGCCGAGGTCCTGCGGCAGGTCGACGCCAAGACCGGCCAGCCGCTGGTCGACATCATCGTCGACGAAGCCGAGCAGAAGGGCACCGGACGCTGGACGGTGAAGTCCGCTCTGGACCTGGGCGTTCCGGTCACCGGCATCGCCGAAGCCGTGTTCGCGCGGGCGCTGTCGGGCTCGGTCCCGCAGCGTCGCGCCGCGGTCGGCCTGGCCGCCGGAAACCTCGGCGAACGCCCCGCGGATACGGCCCGGTTCACCGAGGACGTCCGCCAGGCGCTGTATGCCTCCAAGATCGTCGCTTATGCGCAGGGCTTCAACCAGATTCAGGCCGGCAGCGCCGAATACGGCTGGAATGTCACCCCGGGAGACCTGGCGACGATCTGGCGCGGCGGCTGCATCATTCGCGCGAAGTTCCTCAACCGCATCAAAGAGGCCTTCGACACCGACGCCGACCTGGTGAGCCTGCTCGCCGCGCCGTATTTCCGCAGCGCGGTCGAGACCGCCATCGACTCCTGGCGGCGAGTGGTGACCACGGCGGTCAGCCTGGGTATCCCGGCCCCCGGTTTCTCCTCGGCCCTGGCCTACTACGACGGCCTGCGGACCGAACGGCTGCCGGCCGCCCTGACCCAGGCCCAACGCGACTACTTCGGCGCGCACAGCTACGGCCGGACCGACTCGCACGGCAAGTTCCACACGCTCTGGAGCGCCGACCGCAGCGAAGTGCAGGTCTAGCGGCCTAGACCAGCAGGCCCAGCACACCGTCGGTGAAGGCCTGCGGGTCCTCGATCTGCGGGTAGTGGCCCAGCCCGGGCAGCTCGACGACGTCGGCGGCCGGGCGCAGCTGACGCAGGCCGTCCAGCACGTTGGTGGTGGCGACCGGATCGCCCAGGCCCCACACGAAGCCCAACGGCTTGGGCCAGTCGCGCACCGCGCCGTGCCAGCGCTGCGCATGCCGCACCCGTTCGTCGAGGTAGGCCGAGAGCAGGTGCGCGATCCGGTTTCCGCCGTGGTGGGTCAGCAAGGCCCACTGCGCGGCGGCTTCATCGGCGGTCAGCGG
The DNA here is from genome assembly GCA_964292075.1 of uncultured Mycolicibacter sp. Classification (GTDB taxonomy): domain Bacteria; phylum Actinomycetota; class Actinomycetes; order Mycobacteriales; family Mycobacteriaceae; genus Mycobacterium. The sequence goes on along the minus strand of CAXYUC010000004.1, from coordinate 36,898 downwards.
GTGCGCCGGGCTGAACAGTCTGCCGAAGCCGCGAACGAAGCTGCGCCGGTTCGTCAGCCGGGCGGCGACACCACCGAATGGGCCACGTAGCACCTTCTGGATCGGCCGCAGACTGGCCCGCTCCAAGATCACACTGCCATTGGTCAGCACCGCGCGTTGCAAGTCGAAGGGCAGGACGCCCTCGATGTCGCGGGCCAACAGTTCGGTGGCGACCGAGGTGCCCATGTCGTGGGCGGCCAACACCACCGGACCCGATGTCCTCGATGCCACCACCTGCTCCACCAGGTCGGCCTGCTCGAACAGGCTGTAGCGATGCGGGCGCGGCTTGTCCGACAATCCGAACCCGAGGAAATCCATCGTCAGCCAGGACCGACCGGCAAGTCGGGCCACAACCGACCGGAAATCATAGGAGCAGGACGGAAAGCCGTGCAGCAGAAGGACCGTCGGCCCATCTCCCGCGCCTGACCGCACAAACACCCGGCCCGCGGCGGTAGACACCCACCCACCACCGTCATGCCACTCGTTCACACTGCGTCGCCACGCCGTATTCGTCATCGCGGTCATTGTGCGCTGCGTCTCAGATCAGCGCAGCAGATCGGCCAGTGCCGAGCCGGTCGCGTCGGATCCTGCTGTGCGGAGATCAATTTTTTTCTTTCGGTACCCGCCGGAAGCTCCGTCAGGTGGTGTCCGCCGCCGCGCGGGCGGTACCGTGACTGACCGGGCCGAAACGGTATCGCCCGGCGGGTGCCGGGCCCCGGCTCACGATGCGTGGAGGCGAAATAGATGGGCTCTTCGGAACCCGATAGACCGGTGGTGGCCGCCCGATGAGATTCGTCAGCGGATACGACCCCACCCACGACCTGACCTACAACGACGTCTTCATCGTCCCCAACCGCTCGGCCGTCGACTCACGTCTGGACGTCGACCTGTCCACCCGCGACGGGTCGGGCACCACCATCCCGGTGGTGGTGGCCAATATGACCGCGGTGGCCGGCCGGCGGATGGCCGAGACGGTGGCTCGGCGCGGCGGGATCGTGGTGTTGCCGCAGGATCTGCCGATCGACGCCGCGAGCCACACCGTGGCCTTCGTGAAAAGTCGCGACCTGATCGCCGACACCCCTGTCGTGCTCTCCCCCGAAGACTCGGTGTCCGACGCGATGGCCTTGATCACCAAACGCGCGCACGGCGTCGCGGTGGTGGTGGTCGACGGCCGACCTATCGGCTTGGTCACCAAGGCGTGCTGCGAGGGCGTGGACCGCTTCACCCGGGTCCGCGATGTCGCGGTAGCCGACCTGATCAGCGCGCCGGTCGGCACCGATGCGCGCGAGGTGTTCGACCTGCTGGAGCACGCGCCGATCGACGTCGCGGTGCTGACCAATCCCGACGGCACCCTGGCCGGCGTGTTGACCCGCACCGGCGCGATCCGGGCCGGGATCTACACCCCCGCCACCGACGGAGCCGGGCGCTTGCGGATCGCCGCCGCGGTCGGCATTACCGGCGACGTCACGTCCCGAGCCGCGGCCCTGCTCTCGGCCGGGGTGGACGTGCTGGTCATCGATACCGCCCACGGGCACCAGGAAAAGGCCCTGGCGGCCATCCGGGCGGTCGCGGCACTGAAGCCGGGTGTGCCCCTGGTCGCCGGCAACGTGGTGTCGGCTGAGGGCACCCGGGATCTGATCGCTGCGGGAGCCGACATCGTCAAAGTCGGCGTCGGCCCCGGCGCCATGTGCACCACCCGGATGATGACCGGCGTGGGTCGCCCCCAATTCTCCGCCGTCCTCGAATGTGCGGCCGCGGCACGCGAACTCGGCGCACACGTGTGGGCCGACGGCGGGGTACGCCATCCCCGCGACGTCGCGCTGGCCCTGGCCGCGGGCGCGTCGAACGTGATGATCGGCTCCTGGTTCGCCGGGACCTACGAGTCCCCCGGCGACCTGATGTTCGACCGCGACGACCGGCCGTACAAAGAAAGCTACGGAATGGCGTCCAAACGCGCGGTGGCCGCGCGCACCGCCGCCGACAGTGCGTTCGACCGCGCCCGCAAAGCACTGTTCGAAGAAGGCATCTCGAGGTCGCGGATGGCCTTGGACCCCGAACGCGGCGGCGTCGAGGATCTGTTGGACCACATCACCGCCGGCCTGCGCAGCACCTGCACCTACGTCGGAGCGGCCGACCTGGCCGAGCTCCATGACCGGGTAGTGCTGGGAGTGCAGTCGGCTGCGGGATTCGCCGAGGGCCATCCGCTACCGTTCGGCTGGTGAGACCCACACGGCGATGAGTATCCGATGAGCCTGGTAGTCACCCTGGCCAGCCTGCTGGCGTTCGCGATCCTGACCCTGGGCACCGCCGTGTTCGTGGCCGCCGAGTTCTCCCTGACCACCCTGGAACGCAGTGTCGTGGAGGCCAACGCCCACCGCGGTGGCCGTCGCGACGCCTACATCCAAGACGCCCACCGCACGTTGTCGTTTCAGCTGTCCGGCGCCCAGCTGGGCATCTCGATCACCACGCTGGCCACGGGTTATCTGGCCGAACCGGTGCTGGCCCGCTGGCTGCGCATCCCGCTGGCGGCGGTGGGCCTGTCCGAGCGGACGACCGGTGGTGTTGCACTGTTCCTCGCGCTGGTGATCGCCACATCGTTGTCCATGGTCTTTGGCGAGTTGGTGCCCAAGAACCTGGCCGTGGCACGCCCGCTGCCGATCGCCCGCGCAGTGGCCGGCCCGCAGCTGCTGTTCTCCCGGCTGTTCGCGATCGCGATCAAGGTGACCAACGGAACGGCGAACCGCATCCTGCGCCGGGTCGGAATCGAGCCCGCCGACCGGCTGGCCTCGGCCCGCTCGGCGCGCGAGCTGGCCTCACTGGTGCGCAATTCCGCACGCAGCGGTGCCCTCGACCCCACGACCGCCGCTTTGGTGGAGGGCTCCCTGCGATTCGGCGCCCTGACCGCCGCCGAGCTGATGACGCCGCGATCCAAGATCGTGAGCCTGCAGGCCGGCGACACCGTCGCCGATCTGGCCGCAGCCGCCATCGACACCGGTTTCTCCAAGTTTCCGGTGGTCGACGGCGACCTGGACGCCACCGTCGGCATCGTCCACGTCAAACAGGTGTTCGCGGTGGCCGTCGCCGACCGGGCGTCCACCCGGGTCACGACCGTGGCCCAACCGGTCGCGGTGGTGCCCTCGACCCTCGACGGCGATGCGGTGATGGAACAGATCCGGGCCAACGGCCAGCAGGCGGCCATGGTCGTCGACGAATACGGCGGCACCGCCGGCATGGTCACCGTCGAGGACCTCATCGAGGAGATCGTGGGTGATGTCCGCGACGAACACGACGATGCCACCCCCGACGTCGTCGCCTCCGGCGGCGGTTGGCAGGTATCGGGCCTGCTGCGCATCGACGAGGTGGCCGCCGCCACCGGCTACCGCGCACCGGAGGGCTCCTACGAGACCATCGGCGGACTGGTACTGCAGCAACTCGGCCACATTCCGGAGGCCGGCGAGACCGTCGAGCTGACCGCATTCGACCCCGACGAACTCTCCGCGCACCCGCCACGTTGGCTGGCCCGGGTGGTCCGGATGGACGGCCGGCGTATCGACCTACTGGAGCTCACCCATCTGGGGGCAGCCGATGGGTGACGTGTTGAACGTGGTGCTCACCGTGGCACTAATCATCGGGAACGGGTTCTTCGTCGGCGCCGAGTTCTCGCTGATCTCGGCACGCCGGGACCGGCTGGAGGCGCTGGCCGAACAGGGCAGGCGCAGCGCGGTCACCGTCATCCGCGCAGGTGAACAGCTCCCGCTGATGCTCGCCGGCTTCCAGCTGGGAGTCACGGTCTGTTCGATCCTGCTCGGCCGGATCGGTGAACCCGCCGTGGCCGATCTGCTCGAACACCCGTTCGCCCTGGCGGGTATCCCGGATCCCCTGCTGCACACGGTGTCGTTCGTCGTCGCCCTGGCGGTCGTGGTCACCTTGCATGTGCTGTTCGGCGAGATGGTCCCGAAGAACATCACCCTGGCCGGCCCGGAGACCGCGGCGATGCTGCTGATCCCGCCCTACCTGCTCTACATGGCCGCCGCGCGGCCGTTCATCGTGTTCTACAACTGGTGCGCGCACGTCATCATGCGGGCCCTGCGGGTGGAGCCCAAGGACGAGTTGGAGATCACGGTATCCACCGTCGAGTTGAGCGAGATGATCGCCGAGTCGGTCTCGGCGGGTCTACTCGACCTCGAGGAATACACCCGATTGACCCGTGCCCTGCAGATCCGCACCCGGGTCGTCGCCGATGTCGCGCTGCCGATCGGCGATATCCGCGCCGTGCCGGTGGCAGCTACCGGGCACGGACCGACCGTCGCGGCGATCGAAAAGGCCTTCTCCCAGACCGGTTACTCCCGATTCCCGGTCGTCGACCAGGGCGAGTTCGTCGGCTATCTGCACATCAAAGATGTGTTGTTGCACGGCGAAGCCTCGGCCGGACCAGGGACCGCGGTGGACGCCATTGTCGACATCGCCGCGGTCCGACCGCTGCCGCGCATCCCCGCTTCCCTGCCGTTGGCCGATGCGCTATCGCGGATGCGCCGCCGTAACAGCCATCTGGCGCTGGCCGTTGCCGAAGACGGTACAGCGGTGGCGATGGTGACCCTCGAAGATCTGGTTCAGGACGTGGTCGGCACCGTCCGCGACGGGACGCACCATGTTTGACCTGGCGGAACGGGTTCTGGAAGGCGCGGTGTGGCAGGCTCGGGCGCAGGCGTACCGGCAGCGCGTTGAGGCCTTCCTGGCCCCGCGCCTGCACCTGATCGCCGCCGGCGACCCGGTGCCGAAATTCCTGTTCAGCTACTACAGCCTGCGGCCGGCACAGTTGCGCAGCTGGAATCCCGGCTTCGGCGTGGCACTCGCCGGGCAGGCGGCGTTGCGCGACTACGGCAGACGGCGCGGCTACGCGGTGCACGGCGGCCAGGTCGGCGTGGCCGAGGAATACCTGCGTGAGCGAGTCGACACCGTGACGTTCATCGCACGACTGTTGCGTGCCACCGGTGAGCGGGCGGCCCAGCTGAACTGCTTCGGCCTGCACGAGTGGGCGATGGTGTACCGCGGCGACACGGTGCGGCACAGTCACGTTCCGCTGCGACTGAGCGTGGCTGAGACCGACGCGGTAGTCGAGTCAATTCCACTGCGCTGCACCCACTTCGATGCGTTCCGGTTCTTCACTCCCGCAGCGGCGCCACGCAACGCCGGGGCGCCGAGCCGGGCCACCCAAATCGCTTGGGAGCAGCCGGGTTGCCTGCACGCCAACATGGACCTCTACAAGTGGTGCTACAAGCTGGGGCCGCTGATCGACTCCGAACTACTGCTGGATTGCCTGGAGCTGGCTGCCTCGGCGCGCGAGATCGATATGCGCGCCAGCCCCTATGATCTGAGTGACTACGGTTATGCGCCGATCACCATCGAAAACGCGACCGGCCGTGCCGAATACGTCCGCTGCCAAAGCGAGATCGCACAGCGCGCCGCACCACTACGGGCCGCACTGCTGGACCGATGCGACCTGCTGACAGAATTCGCCGGATGCGAATAGCCTCGCTACCTGCCGGTAAGGTGGTACATCGGCTATGAGGGAGGAAACCATGACGGACCGGGTGCCGGTGGGCGACTTGCAGGTCGCTCGCGTGCTGTACGACTTCATCACCGACGAGGCACTGCCAGGAACCGGTGTCGACCCCGACAGCTTCTGGGCCGGCGTGGACAAAGTCGTCACCGACTTGACGCCCAAGAACCAGCAACTGCTGGCCCGTCGCGACGAGCTGCAGGCGCAGATCGACAAGTGGCACCGGCACCGGGTGATCGAGCCGCTGGACGCCGAGGCGTACCGGGCCTTCCTCACCGAGATCGGTTACCTGCTTCCCGAGCCGGCGGACTTCACGGTCACCACGGCCGGTGTGGATGACGAGATCGCGGTGCAGGCCGGCCCGCAGCTGGTCGTCCCGGTGCTCAACGCCCGGTTCGCGCTGAACGCCGCCAACGCCCGCTGGGGCTCGCTGTACGACGCCCTCTACGGCACCGACGTGATCAGCGAGGACGACGGCGCCGACAAGGGAACCGGCTACAACCCGGTGCGCGGCGACAAGGTGATCGCCTACGCCCGCGAGTTCCTGGACGACGCGACGCCGCTGGCGTCGGGCGGGTGGGCCGACATCACCGGCCTGAAGATCGATGACGGCCAGCTGCTGGCGACTCTCGGCGACGGCTTCTCGGTCGGCCTGGCCGATCCCGACCAGTTCGTCGGCTACCTCGGCGACGCCGAGTCTCCGTCGTCGGTGCTGCTGGCCCACCACGGCCTGCACGTCGAGATCCTGATCGACCCGACGTCGCCGATCGGGTCCACCGACGCCGCCGGCATCAAGGACGTGGTCCTGGAGTCGGCAGTCACCACGATCATGGACTTCGAGGATTCGGTGGCCGCGGTCGACGCCGACGACAAGGTGCTCGGTTACCGCAACTGGCTGGGCCTGAATCGGGGCGATCTGTCCGAGCAGGTCAGCAAGGGCGACAAGACCTTCACCCGCACCCTGACCGACGACCGTGAGTTCACCGCACCGGACGGGGGAACCCTGACCCTGCCGGGCCGCAGCCTGATGTTCGTCCGCAACGTGGGTCACCTGATGACCAACGACGCGATCGTGTTCAGCTCCGGCGCCGAAGTGCCCGAGGGCATTCAGGACGCGCTGTTCACCGGGCTGATCGGCATGCACGGCCTGACCGCCTCCGACGACAACGGGCCGCAGGTCAACAGCCGCACCGGATCGATCTACATCGTCAAACCCAAGATGCACGGTCCGGACGAGGTCGCCTTCACCGCCGAACTGTTCAGCCGGGTCGAAGACGTCCTGGGTCTGCCGCAGGCCACCCTCAAGGTCGGCATCATGGACGAGGAGCGGCGCACCACGGTCAACCTGCGGGCGTGCATCAAGGCTGTCGCCGACCGGGTGGTGTTCATCAACACCGGCTTCCTGGACCGCACCGGCGACGAGATCCACACCTCCATGGAGGCCGGGCCCATGGTGCGCAAGGCCGCCATGAAGTCCCAGCCGTGGATCCTGGCCTACGAGGACAACAACGTCGACGCGGGCCTGGCCACCGGCTTGCCCGGTCACGCCCAGATCGGCAAGGGCATGTGGGCGATGACCGATCTGATGGCCGACATGGTCATCCAGAAGATCGGCCACCCGCGCTCGGGTGCGAGCACCGCGTGGGTGCCTTCCCCCACCGCCGCCACCCTGCACGCGATGCACTACCACCAGGTGGACGTGTTCGAGGTGCAGAAGGAACTGGCCGGAAAACGGCGCGCCACAATCGATCAGCTGCTGACCATCCCGCTGTCGGAAGGCCTGGCCTGGGCACCCGATGAGATTCGCGAAGAGGTCGACAACAACTGCCAGTCGATCCTGGGCTACGTGGTGCGTTGGATCGACCAGGGTGTGGGCTGCTCGAAGGTTCCTGACATCCACGACGTGGCACTGATGGAAGACCGTGCCACGCTTCGGATCTCGTCGCAGCTGCTGGCGAACTGGTTGCGGCACGGGGTGATCACCGCCGACGACGTGCAGTCCAGCCTGGAGCGGATGGCTCCGGCGGTGGACCGCCAGAACGCCGGTGACGCGAGTTACCTGCCGATGGCCCCCGATTTCGAATCCAGCATCGCGTTCGCGGCCGCACGCGAGCTGATCTTGTCCGGGACCACCCAGCCCAACGGCTACACCGAGCCGATCCTGCACCGGCGTCGGCGGGAGTTCAAAGCCCAGGCCGGTAGCTGACCTAACGCAGATCCGATGGACATCACCGTGGCCGGACAACTGACCAGGCGGAGAGGACGCACCCAACGTGGGTAGGCACAGTTTCCCCGGCCCGGACGATTCCGAGTACGAGCCGTTGGGCGGTGACGAGCCCGACGACGACCACTTTTCCGGCGGCCCCGGTCTGTTCAGCTTCGGCGACCCGGACGATGACGACTACGTTGACGACTATCACGACGCGTTCTATGAGGAGTCGTTTCCCGAGGGTGGCCATGCCGGATATCGCGAGCCGAGATACGACGACGCGGGATACGACGACGCCGACCCAGCGCAATACATGCGTCGCGGCAGTGAGCCCGATGAGGAATCGCGCTACCGCACCGGGCCTTTCGGTGCCATAGGCGGCATCGCCGGCGAGTCTTTGCCGGACACGGCGCTCGACGCAGACGAGCCGCGTGGCGGCCACCGCGATCTCGAGCGGTGGCGCCGGCATCGCAACGACTCGGGGCCGCGCGGCGTCAGCGTCGGCGTGATCGCCGCACTTGTCACGGTGATCGTGGTCGTGGGCGCGGTGATCCTGTGGCGCTTCTTCGGCAACTCGCTGTCGCATCGTTCGGCCGTGGCCGCCGGCAACTGCGCGGCAGGTGATCTGACGATTTCCGTCGTCGCGGACCCGTCGATCGCCGACCACGTGCAGGGTTTCGCCGACCGGTTCAACAAGATCGCCAAGCCGATCGGCGATCGCTGTGTGTCGGTGCAGGTCAAGCCGGTCGATTCCGATGCCGTCGTCAGCGGTTTCATCGGCGACTGGCCCGCGCAACTCGGGCAACGCCCGGCGCTGTGGATTCCGGGCAGTTCGGTCTCCACCGCCCGACTGCAGGCCTCGGCGGGGGCGGAGACGGTCAGCGACAGTCGTTCATTGGTCACCTCGCCGGTTTTGTTGGCGATCCGTCCCGAGCTCAAAAGCGCGCTACAGAAGCAGAGCTGGGCAAGTTTGCCGGACCTGCAGGTCGACCCTGACGGGCTGGGTCATCTCGGGCTGGCCGGCTGGGGGCCGCTGCGGCTGGCACTGCCGATCGGCGGCAACGGCGACGCCGCTTTCCTGGCCGGCGAGGCCGTGGCTGCCGGCGTGACGCCCAAGGGCGCTCCTGTCGTCGACGGGATTGGCGGGGTGCATCGGCTCGCGGGCGGAGCACCCAAGCTCGCCGATGCTTCGCTCGCCGAGGCCATGAACGTGCTTCTGCGCCAAGGGAATCTGGCGGCTGCACCGGTGCACGCGGTGGTGGCCACCGGGCAGCAACTGGTCACCCGTGGCCAGCCGCTGTCGGACCCGGCAACAGAGCTGGGATGGTGGCGGCCGCCGGGGCCGGTGCCGGTCGCCGACTACCCCACCGTGTTGCTCGCCGGATCCTGGTTGTCGCAGGAACAGGTCAGTGCCGCCAGCGAATTCGCCCGCTTCGCCCGCAAGCCCGACCAGCTCGCAGAGCTCGCCAAAGCCGGATTCCGCGTGGAAGGCGTCAAACCGCCCAGCAGCGAGGTGGCCGGCTTCCCGGCGGTGTCGGACACCCTCTCGGTCGGCGACGATGCGACGCGCGCCGCCCTGGCCAACGCCCTGACCACCTTGCCGGGCAGCGCGGCGGTCACGGTGATGCTCGACCAGTCGATGACCACCGACGAAGGCGGCAAGAGCCGGTTGGCCCACGTGATCGCTGCCCTCGATCAACGGATCAAGGCCCTGTCCCCGACTTCGTCTGTGGGCCTGTGGACCTTCGACGGCACCGAGGGCCGCAACGTGGTCACGGGGGGCCCGCTGGACGAACCGCTCAACGGCGGGACTCGTGCGGAGACCTTGGTCAGCGAGCTCAACGAGTTGAGCTCGACACCTGGCGGTGCGGTGTCGTTCACGACGCTGCGCATGGTGTACAACCAGGTCTTGGCCAACTACCGTCCCGGGCAGGCCAATTCGGTGCTGGTCATCACCGCGGGTCCGCACACCGACCGGACCTTGGATGGGCCTGGGCTCCAGGATTTCATCCGGGCCAACAATGACCCGCAGCGACCGGTAGCCGTCAACGTCATCGACTTCGGCGCGGACTCCGACCAGGCGGCCTGGCAGTCGGTGGCACAACTTTCTGGTGGCACGTACCAGAATCTGCGCGGAGCCAACTCCCCCGAACTGGCCGGTGCGCTGAACTCGCTGCTGAGCTGAGGCAGCCTCGCCTAGTAGTGAAGGCTATTTCCCGAATGCCAGCGACTCAGCTGAAGGCTTCCACCGGCGGGCACGAGCAGACCAGGTTGCGGTCGCCGAAGGCGCCGTCGATCCGGCGCACCGGGGGCCACACCTTCGGCCGGAATCCGCGGCCCAGCGGGTAGCCGGCCTGTTCGCGGGTGTAAGGGTGCTCCCACTTGTCGACCATCAGGCACTCCGCGGTGTGCGGGGCCCCTCGCAGCGGGTTGTCCTCAACCGTCCATTCGCCGGTTCCGACCCGGTCGATCTCGCCGCGAATGGCGATCATGGCCTCGCAGAACGCATCGACCTCGGCGAGGCTCTCACTCTCGGTCGGCTCCACCATCAGGGTTCCGGCCACCGGGAAGCTCATGGTCGGGGCATGGAAACCGTAGTCGGCCAACCGTTTTGCGACATCGTCGACGGTCACGCCGGTACTCTTGGTGATCTCTCGCAGGTCCAGGATGCACTCGTGGGCGACCATGCCGTTCTCACCGGTGTAGAGCACCGGATAGTGCTCGTCCAGCCGTCGGGCGATGTAGTTCGCCGACGCGATCGCCGTCAGTGACGCCGCACGCAGGCCGTCGGCACCCATCATCCGGATGTAGGCCCAGGTGATCGGCAGGATCGACGCGGACCCATACGGAGCCGCCGACACCGGGTGCCCGCCGGGCAACTCGGCGGCCAGCGGGTGCCCGGGCAGAAACTCGGCCAGGTGGGCGCGCACCGCCACCGGTCCGACGCCCGGGCCGCCGCCCCCGTGCGGGATGCAGAAGGTCTTGTGCAGGTTCAGGTGGCTGACGTCTCCGCCGAACCGCCCGGGCCGGGCCAGCCCGACCAGCGCATTGAGGTTGGCGCCGTCGACGTAGACCTGGCCGCCGGCATCGTGCACGGCGGCGCAGATCTCGGCGATGTCGTGCTCGTAGACGCCGTGCGTGGAGGGGTAGGTGATCATCAACGTCGACAACGCCGCAGCGTGCTGGTCCACCTTGGCGCGCAGGTCGTCGAGGTCGACGTCGCCGTTGTCACGGCAGGCGACCACCACCACCCGCATTCCGGCCAGCGCCGCCGACGCGGCGTTGGTGCCGTGGGCGCTGGAGGGGATCAGGCAGATGTCGCGATGCGACTCGCCGCGGCTGGCGTGATAGGCGTGGATCGCCAGCAGACCCGCGTACTCGCCCTGCGAGCCGGCATTGGGTTGCAGCGACACCGCGTCGTATCCGGTGATTCCCGCCAGCCAGGTCTGAAGCTGCGCGATCAGCGTCCGCAAGCCCACGGCGTCGCCGGCCGGCGCGAACGGGTGCTGGCGCGCGAATTCCGGCCAGGTGATCGACTCCATCTCGGCGGCGGCGTTGAGCTTCATCGTGCAGGACCCGAGCGGAATCATGCTGCGGTCCAACGCGATGTCCTTGTCCGACAGCGAGCGCAGGTAACGCATCATCGCGGTTTCGGTCCGATAGCGGGTGAACGCCGGGTGCGTCAGGAATTCCGACGTGCGGGTGGCGATGGGCGCCCCGGCGGGCCCGGCCGGCGCCAGTCCGAAGGCGTCCAGTACCGCGGCCACCTGCGTGTCGGTGGTGGTTTCGTCGCAGGCCACCGAGACGTGGTCGGCGTCGACCCGCCAGAGGTTGATCCCGCCGGCCTTGGCCGCGGCGATGACCTCGTCGGCGCGGCCCGGCACCCGGGCCAGCACGGTGTCGAAGTAGCGGTCGTGCACCAGCGCGACACCGAGTGCGGCGCCGATCTTCTCGGCCTGCCGGTGCACTCGCCGAGCGATGGCGGAAAGACCGTCGGCGCCGTGGTAGCTGGCATACATCGCGGCCATCACCGCCAGCAGCACCTGCGCGGTACAGATGTTCGACGTGGCCTTGTCCCGGCGGATGTGCTGTTCGCGGGTTTGCAGCGCCAGCCGGAACGCCGCCGACCCGTCAGCGTCCAGGGACACCCCGACCAGCCGGCCCGGCAGCTGGCGGGCGTGTCCCGAATGCACCGCCAGGTAACCGGCGTGCGGGCCGCCGAAGCCCATCGGCACCCCGAACCGCTGGGCACTGCCGAACGCCACATCCGCACCGATCTCGCCGGGCGGGGTGAGCAGCGTGCATGCCAGCAGATCCGCGCCCACCGCCACTAGCGCGCCCCGCTCGTGGGCGGCCTCAATCAGCCCCGACCAATCGGTGATCCGGCCCGAGGCGCCCGGCAACTGCACGATCACCCCGAAAAACTCACCGTCGGGAAGGCCCGCACGCAGGTCGGCGGTGACGATCTCGATGCGCAGCGGTTCGGCCCGAGTCGCCAGCACCGCCGCGGTCTGGGTGAACAGGTCGGTGTCGACCAGCAGTCGATGCGAGGTGCCGCGCGTCGCGCGGTGCATCAACGTCATCGCCTCAGCGGCTGCGGTGCCCTCGTCGAGCATCGAGGCGTTGGCGATCTCCAAGCCGGTCAGATCGGCGATCATGGTCTGGAAGTTCAGCAGGGCCTCCAGCCGGCCCTGGCTGATTTCCGGCTGGTACGGCGTGTAGGCGGTGTACCACGCCGGATTCTGCATGATGTTGCGCAGCAACACCGGCGGGGTGAGCGTGTCGTAGTAGCCCTGGCCGATCATCGACACCGCGACCGTGCTGGCATCGGCCAATTCACGCAGTTCGGTCAGCGCCTGGGCCTCGGTCGCCGGGGCCGGAAGCACATCCAGTCCGGGCGCGATGCCGTCGGCACTCAGCGCGTCGAGGATGCCGGCGGGAACAGCTTTCGCTGCGAGATCCGCCAGCGACCCGACACCGATGGTGGCGAGCATCGCGCTGATCGCGGCGCTGTCTGGGCCGATGTGCCGGTCAACAAACTGGGATTCGGTGTACTCGGACACGGGAACTCCTGGGCGCTAGACGAATTCGTGTCCTCCCCCTCTGTCGTCTGCCCGGCCCGGGCGCCTGAGAGATTCAGCGCGCAGATTCTGCGGCGCCTTTCCCCATGGGCGGGTGTAACCCGAACGGGCGCCACCGCTTTCCAGAGGCATCAATGCCGGCGCGGTCCGGGTGCCTGAGAGGTTGACGGAGAGGTATTGCTCCTTCGGCGTCCGCGGCTGGCTGCCGCGGAACTCTCCCGCGCGGGGCTGATGCGGACCCAATACTACCCGCCAAGCCCAACCGGCCGGGATCCGCTGGGTGCCGGACGACGGCGTGGTATACATAAGACTGTATCTGTCACATTCATACCGGCGGGGTGGTGGAGATGGACACGCTACGACAGCGCATCGTCGACGAATTCGAGAACATCACCGGGCGGCATGACGACCCAAGCGTTTACGGTGGCCAGCCGGGCGACGCGGGCCTGATCGGTCCGGGCAGCGTGTCCTGGGAAATCAACGCGGACGTGGCCGCGGTGGCGCAGGCCGGGTTGCCGGCGATCGTGCTGGAGATTCTGCATCCGTCAGTGATCGCCGGTGTGCAGGATCTTTCCACGTACCGTCAGGATCCGTTCCGGCGCGCTCGCACCACCCTCGGTTACGTGTTGACCACGACCTTCGGCAATACCGAAGCCGCGACGCAGCTGATCGAACAGGTCAAGTCCATCCATTCCCACGTGAGGGGCAGCCGGCCCGACGGCGTGGCATACCGGGCACTGGACCCCGAACTGCTGGCGTGGGTGCACACCTGCATCCCGTGGATGATCATGCGCACCTTCGAGCGCACGAATCGGCCGTTGTCGCCGCACGAACGGGATCAGTACCTGGCCGAGCAGGCGACGATCGGTCGGATGGCGGGGGCCGAGTGGGTGCCATCGAACACCGCTGAGCTCGACGACTACGTACGCCGGATGCGTCCGCAACTGTGTGTCAACGCGCAGACCCGCGAGTTCATCGAGTTCCTGCTCACCGCACCGTTCTACCCCGACCTGCCCGGTCCGCTCGACCGCGCACTACACCGGTTCGCGGTGTATGCCGGCATGAGTTACGCACCGAGATGGGCACGAGAACTCACCGGATTCGACCGCCCGTCCAGCCTGGTTCGGGGACTGATCGGACCGGCACTGCAGTTCGACGCCCGCCGGATACGGTGGGCCTATGGGCTTCCCCCCTATGTCCGGCTGGCGCGAGAACGCGCCCACGGTGCCGGTATGACGATCGCCGGAACGCCGTGATGGACCCGCAGTTCATCACGGTCATCGGAGAGGCCTTCACCGGATCAGCCGGATCGCCCGCCGAACATGCCACCGATCCGACCGCGCAACGCATTCTCGACGCCGCCGTTCGGGAAGCCGCGACAGTGGGACTGCGGCGCGTCACCATCGAAGACGTGGTACGGCGCGCCGGCGTGTCGCGGATGACCGCCTACCGCCGCTTTCCCCGGCGCGACGATCTGATCCAGGCACTGATTCGTCGGGAGACCCAGCGCTTTCTGGCGACGGTGGCCGAGGCCATCGACAACACGCCCGACCCGCACCACGGTGTAGCCGAGGCCTTCGTCGCGGCCATCACGTTCGCCCGCGAGCATCCGATGCTCAGCCGAGCCGCGCAGTTCGAACCGTTACCGGCCGCCGATTCCCGGGACCTGCTCACGATGGGATCAGCGTTTATTGCCAACCACATTCACGGCGACGCGCCCGGCAGTCCTGGCCAGCCGGTGCGCTGGGTTGCCGACGTGTTCGCCCGGTTGTTCTTGACGTATATCTCGCTGCCATCCACCGATCCGGATTTCCGCGATGATGCGGCGCTGCGATGCTTCGCTCAAGAAGTCCTCACGCCGATGGCCGAACGCGCGGTCGGCTAAAAAGATCGCGCCCCAACGGGTTTCGACCGCACAAGACGTCGCCGGTTTGGAACCTAGCCGGTTTTGCGGTCGCGGAACTTGCGGCGGCTGGCCAGTTCGTCTTCCGGTGCGGCGATCGACTCGCCGCCGTCGGCGCGCTCCCCGGGGAAGTCGGAGATCACGCCGGTCAACTCGCGCATCGCACCCGACACCGCGATACCGAACACACCCTGGCCGCCCTGCAGCAGGTCGACGACCTCCTCAGCCGAGGTGCATTCGTACACGGTGGTGCCATCGGAGAACAGCGTGATGTTGGCCAGATCCTGGACACCGCGCTCACGAAGGTGGTCGACCGCAATCCGGATGTTGTGCAGCGAGATGCCGGTGTCGAGGAGCCGCTTCACGATCTTGAGCACCAGGATGTCTTTGAACGAGTACAGCCGCTGGCTGCCGGAGCCGGCCGCGCCCCGGATGGAGGGCACCACCAGAGAGGTACGAGCCCAGTAGTCGAGCTGGCGGTAGGTGATGCCGGCGATCTGGCAGGCGCTGGGGCCGCGGTAACCGACGAGTTCGTCGGGAACCGAGTCATCCGGGAACAAGCCGCCCTGTACGGGTTGGCCGGCGCTGGAAGGGGCCGCAGGGACTTCGCGGTCGCCCTTGTCGGACTGCCCCGTGAAATCCAGCTGATCCTGCCCCGGTTGGTCGCCCACGCTGCTTCCTCTCGCCGATCGCGCTCGTTGCCACTGCCTGGCCAGTGGCCGCGTTTGCTCTTGCCCGAGTTGGTGGTGAGCATACGCCGTCCGACGAGCTGCCGTGCAGTTGTTCTCGCCGTGGTTCAAGTATGGGGGCCGCGGTTTGCTCGCAATGCTTCCGTACGGGCGTGTCGCACTGACCGCAGAGAGATGAAACGGATCTGTGACGAGGCTGAGTCCGCCGCGCCGGGTCAGGTTGCTTTGAAATCGTCAGGAGACACGCTATCGAGGAATTCCTTGAACTTCTCCACCTCATCTTCACGCACTGCGCCGGCGGTTTCGTCGTCGCCCTCGTCGGGGATCAGCAGGCCCGCTTCGGCCAGCACCGCTTCCTCGACGTAGATCGGCACACCCACCCGCAACGCGATGGCCACCGAGTCCGACGGACGCGCCGACACCGTGATGTCGCGGTCGAAGATCAGGTCGGCGTAGAACGTGCCCTCCTGCAGATCGACGATTCGGACTTCCTTGAGCGAATGTCCGAGCGCGCCGATCAAGTCACGGATCAAGTCGTGAGTCAGGGGCCGGGCCGGCTCCACGCCCTGCTGCTCCAGGGCGATGGCGGCGGCTTCGGCCTGCCCGATCCAGATCGGGAGGTATCGGTCACCGTCGGCCTCGCGCAGGAGCAGCACCGGCTGGTTCTGCGGCTGCTCGACGCGGATGCCGACCACGCGTACTTCACCCATCTCCAGTCAGCCCCTCCGCGTTCGCCAGTGTCGCACAGTCCTTATGTGTCCCAGTATGACTCGCTGCGAAACTCCCGGTCGGACAACCGCATGCCCCGCAACAAAGCCGCCGAGGCGAAGTCTAGTCCTCAGCCGTGCAGTACGTCGTGTACCGACGACTTGAGCAGCGCGGTGTGCAGAGCGATCGCCAGCGCCGCGACCTCACGCGCCAAGTCGTCCGCGCGGTCGCGTGCGCCCGCCTTGCCCCCCTTGACCAGCGGGCCCGCAATCTGGGCGATCAGGTCGGATTGCCGGTCGGCGGCCGAGCGGAACGCGCGCAGGTGCCGCGGCTCCACGCCGAAGTCGGCGAGGCCGCGCGCGCACTGCAGGATCACCACCGCGTGCTCGTCGAACAGCCCACCCGGCCCGGCGGTGACCACGCCCGATCTGACCAATGCCGTCAGCAGCGCCTCGTCGCCGCCCGAGCGCGCCAACAGATCCTCCCGGCTCAGCCGCACCTGTCGGGGCGACGCAGGCAGCGCCGTCCCGTTGTGGGCGGTTTCGCCACCGGCCGACACCAGCCGTGGCGCGGGATACGGCGACGCCGGTGACGGCAGCGCGCCATCCCCTTCGGCGTCCAGCCGCGCCTTGATCACCTTCAACGGCAGGTACTGATCACGTTGCGCGGTCAGCACGTAACGCAGCCGTGCGCAGTCGTACGCGCTGAATCGGCGGTAACCCGACGCCGCCCGCTGCGGCATGACCAGCCCCTCGGTCTCCAGGAAGCGAATCTTGGAGACCGTGACGTCGGGAAAATCCGGCCGCAGCAGATCCAGCACCGCTCCGATTGACATCCCGGCCAGTTCAGGGCTGTCAGGCGCGGTCATTAGCTGCCCGGCCCGGCCTCGTTCTCACCCGTCTTCGGGCCCGTCAGGAACACCAGGCGGAACTTGCCGACCTGCACTTCGTCGCCGTTGACCAGAACCGCCGAATCGACCGGCTCCCGGTTGACGTAGGTCCCGTTGAGACTGCCGACATCGACGACCTGAAACTCGTTGCCCTCCAGCCGGAACTCGGCGTGACGACGACTCACCGTGACGTCATCGAGGAAGATGTCGCTGTCCGGGTGCCGACCGGCCGCGGTGACCGGTTGGTCGAGCAGGAACCGCGATCCGGCGTTGGGACCGCGCTTGACGACCAGCAGCGCTGAACCCACGGGCAGCCCCTCCACACCCGAGGTCAAGCTCTCACCGCCCGCCTGCGCGGGAGCGTCGAGTTCGTTCAGGAAGTCGGCGCGGAAAACCGATGTGGTTTCCGCCGTGACCTCATCGCCTGTCTGGTCTTGCCCCGTTGCCGGGTCCTTCTCCGTCACCCGCTACTCCTCACTGGCCGCTGTTCTGCTACCTGGTCGCGCCCGCCGGACATGTGTTGCGCCCAACCCCGAATGGTTGAGTCGACCGTACCGCGCAGCGGTCCGTCATGTCCCCCGCACCGCGGGATCGTGTCGCCGGATACCCGGCGCGTCCCGGCAGGCAGGCTAACAATCGTCATTCCGACAACGTCGCCCGGTAGGCATCGGCGGTCAGCAGCCCGGACAAACTCTGGTCCAAAGCCGCCGAATCCGCGCTCGCCACCTGAAGTTCCAGCAGCCAGCCGGCACCATAGGGGTCGGAGTTCACCAATTGCGGGTTCGCGTCCAGTTCGGCGTTGACCGCACTCACCGACGCGGTGATCGGCGCGTAGAGGTCCGAGACCGACTTGGTCGACTCCACCTCGCCGAAGGCCTCCCCCGCGGCGACACCGGTGCCCGCTGCGGGCAGCTGGACGAAGACCACGTCACCCAGGGCGGCCTGCGCGAAGTCGGTGATACCCACCCGGACGGTGTCCGGGCCGGTGCGGCGAACCCACTCGTGCTCAGCGGTGTAGTACAGGTCGGATGGAACTAAACTTTCCGAGCTCACGGTGATGGTGCTCCTTGCACTGTCGGACTCACTTGACTGGCTGAGCGTATTGGCGCGGTTTCGGTTGTCGCAACACGGTCACCTCCACGCGGTCGGCCTGCTGCACTCCCATGGCGCCGCCAAGCCGTTTGACGCTGTCGACTGCGCCGCCGGGAATGTTCATCGCGGCCGCCAGGGTGGGGGGATCCCCAATCGCCAGAACCGAATACGGGGGCGACAAAGCAGCACCGTCGAACTCCAGCGCACCGGGCGTGCCGGCAACCCACGAATCCACCCCGATGCGCACCGCCTTGGTGCCGTCGCGGACTTCCATCGCCTCGGCGCCGGCCGCTCGCAGCTCGTTGATCACGTCGAGCATCGTCTCGGGTGCCACACCGCGGGCCGGATCCTCGACGGTGACCACGACGCCGGGTCCGATCGCGCCCACGGTGCCGATCATGATCGCCAGGGCGGCCAGCCGCGCCTGGGCGTTCTCGATGGCGGCCTGGTCGCTGCTGCCGGATTCCTGTAGGGCATTGAGCGTCTGCTGCAGTTCGGCGACTTCGGTGCCCAGGGTGGCCTCGCGTTGACGCAGCGAGTCCAGCAGCACCAGCAGGTCAGCGGGACGGGCCGTCTCCAACGCGTCCTGGGAGCCGTTCTGGCGGACCTGAGTGACAATCGCCACGCCCAGCAGCAGGCACAACAGCAGCCCCAGCACGCTGAACAACGGCCCGGAACGGCCGCGCGGTGGCGGCACGCCGTCCTGCGGTGCCGACTGCGTCAGCTCGTGGCGGCCGTGCGAAGCCGGGTCGGTGCCACTCATGCGTGTCAGGCCCCGAACAGCCGTCGCCGCAGCGCCGCCGCGTTGCCGAAGATGCGGATGCCCAGCACCACGATGATCGCGGTCGACAGCTGAGTGCCGACCCCCAACTGGTCGCCGAGGTAGACCAGCAGCGCGGCGACCAGAACGTTGAACACGAACGACACCACGAACACCTTCGCGTCGAAGATCCGCTCCAGGTAGGCCCGCAGGCCGCCGAACACGGCGTCCAGCGCCGCCACCACCGCGATCGGCAGATAGGGCTGAACCACCTCCGGCACGCTGGGGTGAAAGACCAACCCCAAGACGATGCCGGCGATCAGCGCGGCGATACCGATCATTGCGACATCACTCCAGCCTCCCGAACCGGACCCGTGCGGCAAGCTTGCGTCACGATGCCCCTATCTGTTTGGCAAACCGGACATCTCGCACCGATCCGGCCGGCAACGTGAGGTCGGCCGAACTGCGGCCGTCGACACGCACCACCACCCCGTAGGAGACCTCCAACAGCCGCAGCCGGTACAGCCCCGGGCTGCGGTCGAAGGCATCGCGCAGTTCGCGGGGCGGTCCGATGGCCTGCAGCGAATAGGGGCTGCTGATCGGTTTGTTGTCGACCAGGATGGCTCCGCCGGCCTGCCGGATCGTGACATTGGGGCCGATGCGGACGTCGCCGACGGCGATCGCTTCGGCCCCGCTGGCCCACAGCGAGTTGACGACCAGCTGGAGGTCGCGGTCCAAGATGATCTGCTGTCTGCCCGACACCCGTTGTTTGGACGCATCGGAGAGATTTCGCCCGACTCCGGGGTCGATCACCGTGACCGTCACCCCCGGGCCGCTCACCCGGGTGCTGGCTCCCTCCAGGCTGAGCTTGTCCAGGCCGGCCAGCACCCGCTGTCCCTGGGCGTCGTCGGCCAGCCGGTGCCGGCGCACTTCGTCGACGCGGTTGGAGTACGAGTCGCGGGTGTCGGCCAGCCTGCCGGTGACGGCTTCTTCCGATCGCACATTCGCGGCGAGCACCTGTTGGGCATCGCGCACCCCGGGCGCCACCGACCGCGCCTGCGCCACCCCGACGGCGAACACCATCGCCACCAGCAACGCCGCCACCGCCTCCCAGGCCCATCCCGCGATCCGGGCGGTGGCCGCGGGGGGCTCGGTGCGGCGTGCACGCCTGGCGGCCGCCGCGGCGTAGCCGGGGTCGAGATGTTCGGACAACAGGGAGCGCAGCAGCGACGGCACCGCGAATTTCCGTGGCCGGCCGACCTCGTGGGCGCCCGCACCCTGGGAGTCGTATCCGCTGAGCGCGAAGAACGGTTCAGCCACCGGCAACCTTCGGCATGGTGCGGACCACCAATCTCACGTGAATCAGGTACAGCACGAACGCCCACAGGTACATACCCAGGCCCCAGATCAGGAAGCCCCATCCGACGGAGAGCACGACGCGGCTCCACAGCTGATCCCACTGTCCCAGCAGGATCAGCGGAAACGCTGACATCAGCGCGAAGGTGCCCGCCTTACCGATGTAGGTCACCGGCAGCGCGGTCAGGCCCCGGCTACGCAGCGCCGGCAGCGTGGCGGCCAGCAGCAGGTCCCGGGCCAGCAGCGTTCCGATGACCGCCCAGGGCACCAGTCCGCGCACCCCGAAGGCGACCGGAATGGCGATCATGTAGAGCCGGTCGATCGCCGGATCGAGCAGGGCACCGAGCGCCGAGGACTGATTCAACAGCCGAGCCAGTTTGCCGTCGGCCCAGTCCGAGACACCGCTGAGCATGAGCGTCGCCACCGCCGGCCCGTCCGCCCGCGCGACCAGCAGCAGGTAGAGGAAGACGCCGATCAGCCCGAGACGGGCCAGGCTGATGACGTTGGGCGCCGTGAGCACCCGGTCTTGGACGTGATCGGAGCCAGACCCGGCAGGCATACCCGGCCCCCTAGCGGAAGATCCCGGGCAGACTCAGCGCGTCCATGCTGTCGTCGCTCAGCGGGTTGTCCCGGACCATGTAGGTCCACGTCGAGGTGGGCCGGGCCAGCTTCGACAGGTCGATACCCGGCTCGGACTCGATCGAATCCGAGGTCTCCAGCGTCTGCTGGGACGCCTCGATAGCGTCGGCGGCCAGTGAGGCGAACGCGTCCAGTGCCAATCGGTGGAACTCGTCGAGCGGGTTCTGCCGGCCCAGGGCACGCAGGTGGATGCTCTCCCGGATGTCGGCCAGGTACGCGAGGTGGTCGGCCCAGCCGCGGTCCAGGTGGTAGAGCATGATCAGCCGGCAGATCTTCTCCAGCTTGGCTTCGCCGTCTTCCCCGTTTTGCCCCAGCTGGCCCTTCAACTCGGCGAAACGCTTCGGGGTGAGCTCGGCCAGCTCCTCGCGAGCCGCCGGGGTGGACAGCAGCGTGTTACGCCGTTCCACGATGATGGTGCGCTGCTGGGCGATCAGCTGGTTGTACCGCCAGGTGTTGGCGTGGATGTCGAGCAGCTTGCCCTCGGCGATGCGCTGCGCGTGGTCGAGCAGACCGGAGGCCTTCGGACTCAGAATCCGGCCGTCGTCATCGCTCTCGGTAGGTAGCTTGTTGGCTTCCAGGTTGGTCGCGGCGACGTCGTCCTCCCAGCTGGAGAAGAACACCGATGATCCCGGGTCGCCCTGACGACCGGCCCGGCCCCGCAACTGGTTGTCCAGGCGCTGAGTGTGCTGGCGGCCGGTGCCGATCACATGCAGCCCGCCCAGTTCGACGATCGCGTCGTGGTCCGCCTCTTCGGATCCGCCCAGGCGGATGTCGGTGCCGCGGCCGGCCATCTGGGTGGAGACGGTGACCACCCCGAGCTTGCCGGCCTCGGCGATGACCGTGGCCTCTTCGGCGTCGTTCTTGGCGTTGAGGACCACCGCCGGGACACCGCGTTTACGCAGCCGCTCATGCAGTTCCTCGGACTCGGCGACGTCGTGGGTGCCGACCAGCACCGGCTGTCCGGTGGCGTGCACCTCGACGATGTGGGCGACGATCGCGTCGTTCTTGGCCGCGGCGGTGATGTAGACCCGGTCCGCCTCGTCTTCGCGGATGTTGGGCATGTTGGGCGGGATCGGCGAGACCCCCAGCTGATAGAACTGGCGCAACTGCTCACCGGCCGCCAACGCCGTACCGGTCATGCCGCACACGGTCGGATACCGGTTGACCAGCGCCTGCACCGTGATGGTGTCGAGCACCTCACCGGTCTCGGTCGTCTCGATGCCTTCCTTGGCCTCCACCGCGGCCTGCAGGCCGTCCGGCCAGCGCTGCAGGGCGGCGATCCGGCCACGCGAGGCGTTGATCAGCTGCACCTTGCCGTCGCGGACGATGTAGTGCACGTCGCGCTGCAGCAGCACGTGGGCGTGCAGGGCGACGTTGATCTCGGTCAGCGTGGAGACCACGTGCTCCTCGGAGTACAGGTCGATACCGCCGAGCGCCTTCTCAACTTTGTTCGCCCCCACCTCGGTGAGGTGGATGTTGCGCCGGTCCTCGTCGGAGTCGTAGTCCACGCCAGGATTGAGCCGCCCGACCAGCTCGACGATCTCCATCCGGGGCGTCTCCCGGTGGGTGGTGCCGGCCAGCACCAGTGGCACCAGCGCCTCGTCGACCAACACCGAGTCGGCCTCGTCGATCAGCGCCACATCGGGGTTGGGCGAGACCAGATCGTCGACATCGGTGACCAGCTGGTCGCGCAGCACGTCGAAGCCGATCTCGTTGATCGACGCATAGGTGACATCGCACTTGTAGGCTGCGCGGCGCTCGGCCGCCGTGGAGTCTTCGGTGATCCACCCGACGGTGACCCCGAGAGCCTCCAGCAGCGGGCCCATCCACTCGGCGTCACGACGGGCCAGGTAGTCGTTGATAGTGACCACGTGCACGTGCCGGCCACCGATGGCGTATCCGGCGGCGGCGATCGCACCGGAGAGCGTCTTGCCCTCGCCGGTGGCCATCTCGACCACGTCCCCGGCCAGCATCCGCAGCGCGCCCTGCAGCTGAACATCGAAGGGACGCTGCCCGATGCTGCGTTCGGCGGCCTCGCGGGCGATCGCCAAGAACTGTGGGATGTCCGAGGCGTCGGCCAGCTCCTTGAGTTTGAGCAGTTGCGCGGCTTTGCGCAGCTGCTCGTCGTCGAGCCCGGCCGCCTTCTTGGCGTATTCACCGGCCGCCGTGACCTCGGCCGTCGAACGACTCTGGTTCTTCTCGGTGCTGGCGCCCAGCAGTTTCCAGAATTTGCCGCTGAGCCGACCCGACTTGGTTCGCGTTCCGGAGACAGTCTTGGAGGTGTTAGCCACAGCACAACGGTACGCGGTGGCCAGCGCTTGCAAGCCGGGGGCACCATCGCGTCGGCGGGGTGCCGGGCGATGCTCATCCGGCACGACACTGCACTGCTGCGGTAGGTTTCGCACGGGATTTCTCGATTCGGATACCGGCCGCGACGCGATTGCGGCGAGACGAACGGCAAGGAGACATCGGCAGTGGACTCGAAGCTGTTCAATCCATCCATCGACTGGGCGCATGCGCTGCCCGATTCCTTGGTGTGGATCGCGCTGGCCTGGACCATCAGCGCCGTCAGTGTGCTGGCCGTGGCGGCCCTCCTGCGGCTCAGCACCCGGTGGGGACGCCAGTTCTGGGAGATCAGCGGCGCCTACTTCACCGGGCGGGACAGCGTCCGCGTCTGGGTGATGCTGGGCGTGCTGCTGCTGTCGGTGATCACCGCAGTCCGGCTCAACGTGCTGTTCAGCTTCCAGGGCAACGACATGTATTCGTCGCTGCAGACCGCCTTCCAGGGCGCCGCGGGGGGCGACGAGGCCATCAAAGCGTCGGGCGTGCACGGATTCTGGATGTCGATCGGCATCTTCAGCGTGATGGCGGTGCTCCATGTGGCACGGGTGATGCTCGACATCTACCTGACCCAGCACTTCATGGTGAACTGGCGCATCTGGCTCACCGAGCGACTGACCGGGGACTGGTTGGACGGGCGGGCTTACTACCGGGCCCACTTCGTCAAGACACCGCTCGATCCCGCCGTCGGCGAAGCCATCGAAGGCGCGATCGACAACCCGGACCAGCGTATTCAGCAGGACATCGACATCTTCACCGCCGGCAACGGGGCGAACGTCAACGCACCGGCCAACGGCACCGGCAGCACTCTGTTGTTCGGCGCCGTGCAGTCCATGGTCACGGTGGTGTCGTTCACCGCCATCCTGTGGAACCTGTCGGGGACGCTGACCGTGTTCGGGTTCGACATTCCGCGGGCGATGTTCTTGATCGTTCTGGTCTACGTGGCCATTGCGACCGTCGTCGCGTTCTGGATCGGCCGTCCCCTGATCCGGTTGAGCTTCCGTAATGAGCTCACCAACGCCGCCTTCCGATATGCGCTGGTGCGCGTGCGCGACGCCGCCGAGTCGGTGGCGTTCTACCGGGGCGAGCTGGCCGAGCGGGTCCAGCTGCGGACGCGGTTCCGTGCGATCATCGCCAACTATTTGAACTTCGTGAACCGGACTATCGGGTTCTCCGGCTGGAACCTGTCGGTAAGCCAGGCGATCGTGCCGCTGCCCTGGGTGATTCAGGCGCCGCGGCTGTTCTCCGGCCAGATCATGTTCGGTGGGGTGGCGCAGACCGCGTCGGCGTTCGGCAACATCTCGGACTCCCTGTCGTTCTTCCGCAACGCCTACGACAACTTCGCCGGCTACCGGGCCTCGATCATTCGTCTGCACGGGCTGGTGGAGGCCAACCGCGAGGCCCGAGACCTTCCCGAGCTGCTGGTCAAGCCCAGCCCGGACGGCACGGTGGCCCTCGAGGGCGTCGAGGTGCGCAACCCCGAGGGCGTCCCGCTGATCGAGGCGCTCGACGTGCACCTGGGCATCGGTGACGCGCTGATGATCGCTGGCCCGTCGGGTAGCGGCAAGACGACGCTGCTGCGCAGCCTGGCCCAGTTGTGGCCCTACGCGTCGGGAACCCTGCGGCGTCCCGATGCGGTCAACGCCACAATGTTCATCTCGCAGCTGCCCTACATCCCGCTGGGTGATCTGCGCGCGGTGGTGTCCTATCCCCTGGCGGTCGGCGAGGTCGCCGACGCCGAGATCACCGAGGCGTTGGTCAAGGTGTCACTGCCGAATCTTCTCGACCGGCTCGACGACGTGGAGGACTGGGCCAAGGTGCTCTCGCCCGGCGAGCAGCAGCGGGTGGCTTTCGCCCGACTCCTGTTGACCCGCCCCAAGGCCGCGTTCCTCGACGAGTCGACCTCAGCCCTCGACGAAGGGCTGGAGTTGACGCTCTATCGGTTGCTGCGCTCCGAGCTGCCCGACACCATCCTGGTCAGCGTGAGCCACCGGCACACGGTTCGCCAGCACCACAAGCACGTGCTGGAGCTGCTCGGCCAGGGCCGCTGGGACCTCTCTGCGGTCTAGTTTTCCACCGCGAGCAGACGCAGAATCGCACGAAATCTGTTCAGAAAACGCGATTTTGCGTCTGCTCGCGCCAGGAGCGCGCTACCGAGTTGCCGCGTGCGCCCCGGCCCGGCGGCCGAAGAACGAGCCCTCACCCAATTGGGTCCCGCTGGCGTAGCCCTTGCCGTCCTGAGCGATGTTGGCCGCACAGGCCCCGGCGGCGTAGAGGCCCGGTATCGGCTGGCCATCGCTGCGCAACACTTCGCCGTCCACCGACGTCGCCAGCCCGCCGATGGTGAAACCGGCGTATATCGCCTTGCCCAGGGACAGGTCGAACGCGCCCCACGGTCCGGTGTCCTGCGGAGCCAGGAACGGCGGTTGCTTGTGAAAGTCCGGGTCCTCCCCCTGCGCCGCGTGAGTGTTGTAACGGTCCAGGGTCGCCACCAGGTTTCCTTCCGGAATGCCCAGTGCGGCTTCCATTTCCGGAACCGTCTCCCATCCGTCGATCAGCGGCACCAAGGGCACCTGCGGCTTGCGCATGTGGGCCTCGTCGACGATCAGGAACGCCGCGCTGTCGGGCTGGTCCATGACGAACCCCGACGTGCGTGAGTGGTAGGAGTCCTCGGCGACAAAGCGCTTGCCCTCTTTGTTGACGATGATCCCGGTGAGCAGGATCGAGGGCGGGTAGACCGGCGCGGTGATGAATATCTGGTCCATGTGCTTGGTGGCGCCGCCCGCCGACATCCCCATCCGGATGCCCAGTCCGTCGTCGTAGGTGTTGCCCAGCACGAATGGCTTCTCCGCCAGCTTCGGCGTGTACTGGGCGACCATCTCCGGGTTCATCACGAAGCCGCCGCCGGCGATCACCACTCACTTCGCTTTGATGACACCGCTTTCGGTGAAGTGCTTCCACGTGACGCCCACGACGGCGCCAGCGGCGTCGGGGTCATGCGGCGTTCCCAGCTTTACCTCTCCGCCGTCGAGCCTCGCTGAACCGCCGGTGACCAGACCGGTGGCCGCGGTTTCGTAGCGGATCGTCACCCCGAGGCTGTCGGCCCGCTTGAGCAGCAAGTCGATTGCCATCTTGGCGCCTTGGGTGTCGCCGGGCACCGGAACCTTGTGCCCACGCGGCGCCGGAACGGCCTCGTTCAGAAACGGCCACACCTTCTCGTTGCCGGTGAACATCAGCCCCTCGGTGTTGGGCTGGATCACCGCCTTCTCCGGGTAGTAACTGCGCTCGAACGCGATTCCCAGGTCTTCCAGCCAGTTGAAGTGCTCGACGCTGCCGTCGCAGTAGGCCCGGATCTTGTCGTACTCGGGTTCACGCGACACTGCGACAAGGTATTTGTACATCTCGTCCGCCGTGTCGGCATGCCCGGTGGCCTCCTGGACGGCGGTGCCGCCGCCGAGGTAGAAGTGGCCGCCGGCCATCGCCGTGGTGCCGCCGGCCTCGGCGGCCCGCTCCAGCACCAGCACCCGGGCCCCGGCCGCCGCCGCGGGGGGGGCCGCGCAGCCCCCACCGCTCCCCCAGCCGCTCACCCCGCCCTCGAACTCGTCGGACCACTCCGAAACCGTTTCGGCACTGGTGGTGTCCGGAATCTGGGTGCTCATTGCCGCCACTCCTCCTCGTCGCCGGCGCTGGTCATCGGCGCCGATCCGGTGCTTACCGCTGCTGCTGTTTGATGTAGTCGAACACCGCTCGGATCTCGGCTGGGATGTAGGCGATCTCCAGGTAGGGGATGCCGGCTTCCGGAGCTGAGACGTACGCGAATTGCATGCCGCCGGGCATCACACCCCGGGCAACCACCTGGGCGCCCTGCTCGGCGGCGTCGTTCAGCATAACGTCGAAATTTTCGGGGTCCTCGGCCTCGATACAGACATGGTGCAGGCCCGGCCCGTGGGTACGGAGGAAGTCGTCATAGAGGCTGCGCCCGCGCACCGGTGCGATCAGCTCCAATTGCATGTCGCCGAGGTAGCTCAACGCGATGTCGGCGACGAAATCGGCCGGCTCGCCCAAGTAGCTACAGGTGTCCGGGGCGAAGTGCACCCCCGGCATACGGACCCATTTCCGCACGCCGAGCAACGCGGTCAGCGTCGATTCGGTGGCGTCGAGATCGCTAGTGACCCAGGCGATCTGGATGGGCGGGCGAGGCTGCGGGGTCACGACAGCGGGGTCGGCACGCCGACGTCTTCGCGGACATGCTGGGAGATCGCCGGCCACGATACCGCGGCGGGAAATTCGCCCCAGACACTGTTGAACAGCCCGACAATCCGGGCCAGACCGGCATCGCGCACCACATACACCGGGCCACCGGAGTCGCCTTGCTGACTGCGAACACTGCGAGACATGGTGAACCAGCCATTGTTGACCCGTTCGACGGTGCCGCAGGTCTCTCCGGTGACGATGCCGAAGTGACAGACCGGTTCGCCAGGGTTCAGAGCACTGTCCGGACCTGCCTGCAGCTGCCTGCCACCTGGCAGGACATCGTTGACGTCGACGTCGTCGGCCAGCTCGATCGCCTCGTAGTCGTCGATCACCTGGTCGGTGTTGACCGTCGAACCATTGGGAGTGTTGTCGCGAAAGGTCGCCAACCTGCCGATGACCGCCCCGCCGCGGTCGGTGACGGTACCGCTCCCCCGGCAATGGCCGGCGGTGAAGGCCACTCGCATCACCGGGTCGACGTAGCCGAGGGTGCAGACGTGGGTGTCCTGGCGGATTTCCATGCCCGGGAACACCAGCACCCGATCGGCGCGGGCCGGAAAGGCCGTCGGCCCAGCAACTGTCGCACCGATCCCCAGCAACACCGCCAGCACCCGCGCAACGAGCCTGCGCAACCGTCGACTCCTATCGTTGAGGGCCGGTTTCGGTCCGGCCGGACCAAGCCACCGTGGCGCAGCGCGGCGGTCCGGGGCCCGTCAGCGCCTGGCCGCGGTGGGCCAGGGCCGGGGGGGCGGGAGCGGTGGCGTGCCCGGCCTCGGGACCCCCCAGCACCACACCACCGTGGCGCAGGGAGCCGGCCCGCCCCCCGGGGAGCCGGCCCCCCGCGGCGGCGTCGCGCGGCGATCAGGGGATCGTCAGCTCCTGACCGGGGTGGATCAGGTCGGGGTTGGCGATACCGCTGGCCTCCGCGATCTGCGGGTACTTGTTGCCGTCACCGTAGAACCGCTCGGCGATGGCGAACAGGGTGTCACCGGCGACCACGGTGTAGGTGCGCGCCGCAGGTGCCGCCTCCGCCACGGGAGCCTCTTCAGCCTTGGGCTCCTCCGGCGGCGGGGCGTCGGTCTCGGTCTTGGTGGACCAGGCCGCGCCGTCGGCGGCGTAGAGCACCAGGTTGCGGTCGTCCTGCAGGACCAGCTTGGTGTCCTTCTTGCCCTTGGTGTCGGTGTGCCAAATCGGCTTGTCGGCGGTGTACAGCACGAAGTTTCCGTCTGCCTGCAGCTCGGCGCGGACCACGTCGTTGCCGTTGGTGCCCGATGACCAGATGGCTTTGCCCCGCGCTGCCAACACCAGGTTGCCGTCCTCCTGCAACGTCAGGGTGTAAGCCCCGTTGTTGGAGGTCAGCGACTCGCCCTTGACGAGCTTCTTTCCTGCAGTGAGCGTGTCTCCCAAGCTCTGTGCCACGTTGTCCCCTTCTCATCGGCACGCCGCGGCCCAATTCGCCGGGCGTTGTCGCTCGGATGCGACGCTAGCCAGCCTAGGCGAACACCCGCCGGTGCGCCCTCATTACGTCAGGGCAATCTCGGTAGCTGAGCGCCGGCTGCTTCCGAGGCGAGGGGCTGCCAGCCGGGCGGCCCGAAGATGTACCCCAGCCGGTCGCGCCACCGGGTCGCACCGCGCACATCGGCGATGATCGAGGCGTATTCGTGGAATTGCAGGGTCACGATGTTGAAGGTGTCGACCTGTTTGGTCAGCCCGTAGTGCGGGCGAAAGTTCTCGGGGGCGAAGCTGCCGAACATCCGGTCCCAGATGATGAGGATGCCGCCGTAGTTTTTGTCCAGGTACTCCGGGTCCATGCCGTGGTGCACCCGGTGATGTGACGGAGTGTTGAAGACGAACTCGACTGCCCGCGGCAGCTTGTCGATCCGTTCGGTGTGCACCCAGAACTGGTAGACCAGGCTCACCGAAAAGCTGGCGAACACCATCCACGGCGGAATGCCCAACAGCGGCAAGGGAATCCACATCAGAATCTCGCCGCTGTTGTTCCATTTCTGGCGTAGCGCGGTGGCAAAGTTGAAGTAGCGGCTGGAGTGGTGCGCCTGGTGAGTCGCCCAGATCAATCGGATCCGGTGCGCGATGCGGTGGTAGGTGTAGTAGAGCAGGTCCACCCCGACGAGTGCGATCACCCAGGTGTACCAGCGCGCGGGCGACAGATGCCACGGCGCCACATACGTATAGATCGCCGCGTAGCCGAGCAGTGCGATGAATTTCCACCCCGCGGTGGTGGCCATGGACACCAGGCCCATCGAGATGCTCGCCCAGGCGTCCTCGCTGCGATAGGCCCCGACGGGCGCAAGCTCTGCTTCGGACTGCTCCAGCTTGCGCGCGGCGAACCATTCCAGGCTCAGCAGCAGCAGGAAAAAAGGCACGGCGAATATAACCGGGTCACGCATCGGCCCGGGCAACGCCGACCACACACCCGCGATCGCATCCACCGTCGTTACCTCCGGAACATCAGCCTAGACATTCGAGGCGGCCACGATCAGTCCGATGACAACGACGACTGGTCCTCGGCGTGCCACTGCACCGCGTAGACGCCCGGCTGCAGGGACAGCTCGCCGACCAGTCGCTCAAGCCGGTCCGGCGCCCGGTTGTCCGCCAACATGGACGCGGTGAGCGCGATGTTGTCCTCCCCCGCGCGAACGGTGTGAATCCCCCGCAGAATCAGGTCATTGCTGGCGGTGTGTTGCACGATCTGGGCGCGCAAGTATTTCTCGGACTTCGGCCGGCAGATCACCTGCACCTCATACGGCGACTGCGGTTTGTCCTCCTCCACGTGCTGGTCACGGTCGATGAGCCGACCCAGCGGCCGGAGCAACAAATGCGTGCCCACGATCGCGCCGGTCCCGATCAGTGCAAACGTCAGGTCCCCCGCCGCCGACAGCACACCCACGGCGGCCGAGCACCACAGCGTGGCCGCGGTGTTGAGGCCGCGGACGTTGAACCCCTCGCGCAGGATCACCCCGCCGCCGAGGAAACCCACCCCCGACACCACGTACGACGCGACCCGGGTCGAGCCGGGTTCCACGCCGACGGCGTACAGCACGAATAGCGTCGCACCGGCGGCGACGAGCGCGTTGGTGCGCAGCCCGGCCATTCGGGCACGCCACTGCCTTTCCAGCCCGATCAGTGCACCGCAGCCCAGCCCGACAGCCAGTCGCAACGTGAACTCGGCGACGCTCAGCGTCTGCATGACTTCAACGATGACACATGCCTAGCCGGCGACTACCGGCCGAGCCATCACCGTGGGTTTGAAGCCGTACCGCGGGGCGGCGAAGCCGTAGTTGCGGCCCTGCCCCGCGCCCGCCAGCGGCACCCCGGGCATCCCGGCGGCACCGGCCTCCGGAGCGTGCGCGGCGACCGTCCACCCGGTGGCCGCGACCGAGCTGCCCGGCGCTGCGGTAGCCGGAACGGCGGCGGCCCACGACTGCGGCACCGACATTGCCCCGACCGACGCGGCGTGGCCCATGCTTGCCGAGGCAGTGCCCAGACCACCCAACCCGGCGCCCAGGCCGTGCATTCCGCCGCCCAATCCAACGCCCAGCCCACCGAGCATCGGCGTGAACGGGTCGACCGCGCCCAAGCCCAGCGGGTCACCGGCGGCGATAGCAGCACCCCGCACCACCGCCATGTCGGCAGCGAAGCTGGAAATCGCAGCCGCGCCCATCGGGCTGAACGAGCTGCTCATCAGGTTGGTGGCTCCGTTCGCCAGATCGCCGGGTTGCAGACCGAACTCACCGGCCAGGTTGGTGAGGATGGTGCCCGGCGTGACGGGGCTTCCTTCGGCCGCGCCCTGCATCGGCGACGCAAGACTTTGCAGCGTGGTCGGTGTGTTCGTAAGCGCTTGGGACAGCGCGGATTGCGCGTTGGACGACGCCGCCGTGCCGTTAGCCTGAGCGGTCGCCGCCTGCTGCGCACTCTGAGCCGACGGGTCGACGACCTCATGCGGTGCGGTGAACGGCGTGACCTTGGTGGCCACCGCCGACGACGCCGCGTAGCCGTACATCGCGGCGGCGTCCTGGGCCCACATCTGGCCGTACTGCGCCTCGGTGGCCGCAATCGCCGCAGCGTTCTGACCGAGGAAGTTGGTCGCCACGAGCGCTGCGAGTTGGGACCGGTTGGCGACGATCAGCGGCGGTGGAACCGTCATCGCGTAGGCCGCGTCGAACGCCGCCGCCGCCGCCTTGGCCTGCATGGCGGCCTGCTCTACCTGGGCGGCGGTGGTGCCCATCCACACCGCGTAGGGGGTGGCCGCGGCGGCCATCGCGTTGGAGGCCGGCCCCATCCAGCCTTCGCTGACGAGTCCGTTGATGACGCCCTGGTAGGCGGCCTCGGCCGAGCTGAGTTCGGCGGCCATCTTGTCCCAGGCCGCCGCGGCAGCCATCATCGGCCCCGAACCGGGGCCGGTGTAGATACGTGCCGAGTTGATTTCCGGTGAAAATGCTCCAAAGTCCATGGCATTGCTCCTTTTTGGTGGTTTTTCGGCCACGAATGGCGGGTCTTTGTGGGATGTGCAGGCAAGGTCCGGTGCCCGATATGCGTTGCAGCCGTATTCCGGACGGCAGGAGATCGGGACAGCGGTCGTGGCGACATGCCGGAGCCGCTCATGCCGAGCCGATCACCCGCCCGACGAAAAAGCCGAGCTACCAATCGATTTCAGGGCATGCCGAAAACTGGCGCCCTCCAATGCGGAAAGGTACGCCAGTCGACGAGTTCAGCGCCGGTGCGAATCAGATGGTGAAAGCAGTACCGAGATCGAAGGAGACGAACATCGATCTCGGATAGGAACTATCACTCGGACTCAATGTCGCTCTCACCTCCTCTCGGCCTGGGCACGCGCGGGTGCCTGCACGTATGCACGACGAGGTGAAGTAACCCGGCAACGACCGGGATACGCACCCCTCTCGTCAGAGCTTCGGCACTGCACGGCGTGTCCTGGCCTGCGCAAATGTGCAAACCCGGAAGCCACTTGGGCTCAACCCTTAATCCGGGAAGAGCTGTCCTGACCCGGGGCGTCTTTCGACGTTCGGGGTCAGTGGCCTATATCCGTGCAGACGCCTCACCTAACGAGGTGCTTGCTTAACCATAGTGCACCAGTGGAGTGACAGGGTCAATCGGCCGCGGTGCGTCGCATGCAGGCATTCCGCTACGGCCGGTGCGGCCGGCCAAATGACCTGTCCCGACCGCTAATCGGACCCGGCGTCAGCCCGGCTGCCGGTCGGGTGCGGGGCTGTTCTGCCCGTCCGGGTTGACGTGTACGGCGTGCTCGCCGGGGTGTTCTGCGAGTTCCTCGAGCAGATCGTCGAGGCGGCTCGGGTCGACGTGCCAGTGCTGCACGTCGGTGGTGCCGGCCAGCTCCGTGACCAGGCGTTCCAGCCTGCTCTGCGCGTTGCCGTTCATCGCCGCGGCGGGGCGGCCCTGCGGAGCGGCGCCGGTCAGAGCTCGCCCAGCCAGACCGGCCAACGCCAGGTCGCTGAACACGCCGGCGGGGATCCCGGCCGCCGGTGCAGCCGCCAGCCCGGCGCTCGGCAACACCGCGGCGGCTACCTTGGCCACCGGCGCCGTCGTCACCCAGTTCGGCGGAACGCTCAGTCTGCCGACAGTGGCGGCGTTGCCCAGTCCCGCCGACAGCGGCCCAGAGCCGGCGGCTACGGGCGGTTCGAAGATAGCCAACGACCCGGAACCGAACCCGGCCTGGCCGCCGGTGGCCGCGGCGATGTCCAGGTCGGTGGCCAGATTGCGGGCGTACTGGCCCATGCCGTAGAGGATCGAAATCAGGGCGTCGTTGAACGGCACGATGCTTTTCGCCACCAGCTCGACGTACGAGACGACCTGCGTGAACGACAGCGCCGTAGTCTGCGCGGGTTGCGCCGACGCCGCCGCAACGCCGGCCGCCGGACCAAACCCGTTCAACGCCTGCGGAATTGCGGTGATCAACTGCGACAGCTGGGCGTGCACGCTGCCGCCGCTCGCCTCGGCGACGGCGGCCCCCTGCCCCCCCCGGCCCGCCCGGGTGCTTGTGGGCGGCGGGTCGGTGGGCGGGGGGAGGGGGGTGGGGGGCGCCGCTGCGGCCGCCGGCGGCGGGGGCGGCACCCCGCCTGCCCGCCCGGACCTGCCAGGTTGCTAGTGGCCGGCGGTTCGGTGAACGGTGTCAGGGCGGTCGCGGCCGCCGATCGGGCCGCGTAGCCATACATTGCCACCGCATCCTGGACCCACTGTTGTGCGTACTCGGCGTCCAGCGCCGCGATCGCCGCGCTGTTCTGGCCGACCAGGTTCGTCGCGACCAGCCCCGCCAGCGTGGCGCGGTTCGCCGCGATCACCGGCGAGGGGACCACGGCCGCCAAGGCTTCGTCGAAAGCCGCCGCGGCCGCGGTGGGCCGGGCGGCGGTCTGCTCGGCCAGCGCCGCGGTAGCGTCGAGCCAGGCCACGTACGGCGTCGCGGCTGCTGCCATTGCTTGCGACGCCGGTCCCAGCCACCCCTCGTCGGTCAGATGCGTCAGCGCTGACTGGTAACCCCTGGCGGCCGAGCCGGTTTCGGCGGCCAGACGCGCCCACGCTGCCGCAGCGGACATCATCGACCCCGAGCCCGGCCCGGCGTACATGCGTCCGGAGATCACCTCCGGCGCCAGCGCGGCGAAATCCATCCCAGTCACCCCCGGCCGTGCTGTGGCCCCGGCCCGGGCGGGTCCGGCTCGTCGGAGTCGAAGTACACCTCGTGGACGCCCGGGGTTCCGGAGACCTGGCCCAGCAGATTCTTGAGCCCGCCGGACTCGGCGTGCCAGTGCCGAACCTCTTCCGAACCGGTGAGTTCCCCGGCGATGCGCTCGGTGTGACGGTCCGGGCGATGGCCACGCCGTGGCTTGCGACCAGCACGCCCGGTAGCGGCCACACCGGCTGCGGCCATCCCGACGCCATGGCCCGCGGGCGCGGCCGCCGATGGTGTGGCCGGTGCCGCGGCGGCAGTCATCGTGACCTCGGGCACCGCCTCGGTCCAGGTCTGCGGGACCGCGAGTTTGCCCACCACATCGGCGTTTCCGGTGCTCGCGGCGACCACCGGCCGGATGCCTCCGGCTGGAGCGGGCAGTTCTGCGGCACTCAGTGTCCTTGCGCCGGAGCCGAATCCCTCCCTGCCGCCGGTAGCCTGCGAGATATCGAGGTCGGTGTTGAGATTCCGCGCGTACTGGGCCATGCCGTAGAGCGTCGTGATGTTGGCATCGTTGGCAGGCAAGATCGTTCGGGACAGCGCCTCAAGGTAGGAAGCGCCCTGTGATACCGGGTCGGTGGCCGGCGCCGCCGCGGCCGCCGGGGGCCCCTTGGCGCCCCCGCCCCCCGGGGGGTCCCGCCAATTCCCGGGGACCCGGCCGGGGAGGCGGGGCCGCCGGGTGGGGGGGCCGCCAGCTTGGGCTTGGGTCGCCGTCGCGCCCTGCCCGACCGGCCCGGCGGGGTCGGCCACCGGCGGGGGCGCCGTGAACGGCTGCACCGCCGTTGCGGCCGCGGAGCGCGCCGCGTAGCCGTACATCGCCGTCGCGTC
Organism: uncultured Mycolicibacter sp.; assembly: GCA_964292075.1. Lineage (GTDB taxonomy): Bacteria > Actinomycetota > Actinomycetes > Mycobacteriales > Mycobacteriaceae > Mycobacterium. The sequence goes on along the minus strand of CAXYUC010000004.1, from coordinate 1,836 downwards.
CTGCAACCACATCCGGCCGTACTCGGCTTCGGTCTCGGCGATCGCCGCGGTGTTCTGCCCGAACACATTCCCGGCCTGTAGGGCCGCTAACTGGCTGCGATTCGCGGCGACGGCAGGGGGCGGCACCGTTGCCGCGAACGCCTGCTCGAAATCGTTGACCGACAGCATCAGTCGGCTCGCGGTGTGTTCGGCCAGTCCTGCGGTGCTGGCAAGCCAGTCCGCGTACGGCTTTGCCGCGGCGGCCATCGCCGCCGAAGCCGGGCCGAACCAGCCCTGCTCGACCAGGTCGGCGATCGCCGCCTGGTACGCCGAGGCGGCCGCACCGAGCTCCCCGGCCAGTCCCCGCCACGCCCCGGCGGCGGCCAGCATTGGTCCTGTTCCGGGACCGGTATACATCCGCAGCGAGTTCGTCTCCGGTGGCATCGCTGCGAAGTCCATGCCGGGCACGGCTCAGCTCTCTGCCGACGGGGGAATCACGATGATCGTGGCCTTGCTCGGCTTCTTGGGTTTGCTGGCCGCCGCCAGCCCGGTCGCCCCGCCGACCCCCCGTCCGGCTGCTCCCCCGGTGACACCCGCGGCGCGTCCGGCCAGACTGCCCAGTGCCAGGTCGTTGAGCAGCCCACTCTCGCTCTCCGCGGCGACCGCAACGACGGCTTCCGGGCCGGCCCCGGGAAAGGCCGCGGCGACCGCCTTCGCGGTCGTGGTCTGGGCGATCCATCCTTGCGGCACCGACATTCTTCCGATCGATCCGCCGTTGCCCAACCCTGCCGTGACCGTCGGCGTAGGCCCGCCGACGAGCCGCGTACTGGTGAGCGCCTGAGCCGGTAGCGGCTCGTGGAGCCAAGGTTTGGGACCCGTGGCCCGGTTGACCACCGATACCACGTTTGCGCCGTTCATCGGCATCAGCACGCACTGGATCGCCAAGAGGTACGGAACACCGCCGATACCGAACAGTGAGATCGGTGAGAGCGGACCGGCCAGGAAATCCAGCACCGACGTCGGATCCGCCGCGGCAGCCGGGCCGGCCACCGCCATGCCCTGCAGCGCCTGGGGCACCATCGAGGCTAATTGGGACAGCGACGACTGAGCCCCGGCACCGGAGCCCGCCGCGGCCGGGGCGGCCGCGGCGGACTGGGCCTGCAATCCCGCGGGATTCGTGGTCTGCGGCGGGACGGCGAACGGGGGCAAGGCGGTGGCGTTAGCCGACGCACCGGCGTAGCCGTACATGGCGCCGGCATCCTGGGCCCAGAATTCGGCGTATTCCAACTCGGCGGCAGCGATCGCCGCGGTGTTCTGGCCGAGGATGTTGGTGGCGATCAGCGACAACAACAGGCTGCGGTTCGCCTCAATCGCCGGTGGCGGGACCGTCGCACCGAACGCGGCATCGTAGGCGGCGGCCGCGGCCCGCGCCTGAGCGGAGGCCAGCTGGGCCTGACCGGCGGTGCCGCTCATCCAGTCCGAGTAGGGCTTCGCGGCGGCCGACATCGCGGCCGCCGTCGGGCCGGACCAGGCCTCACCGGTAAGACCCGAGACCGTCGAATTGTACGACGCCGCAGTCAAACTCAACTCGGCGGCCAGCGCCCCCCACGCCGCCGCCGCCGCGAGCAACGACCCCGATCCGGGACCGGAATACATTCGCCCAGAGTTGATCTCCGGTGGCAACGCTCCGAAATCCATAATCAGCCTCCGGCCGATTGGTGCCGCGCGGTCTGCGATCGCCTGGTGACTTAGCGGCGCCCAGCCGCCCCGAGCGGGCTCAGGCCCAGCTGGAGCCGACGGAGGCGTCGGTGTTGGCCATGTTGTTGCCGGCCGACTGCACCTTCTGACCGTGACTGT
>CAXYUC010000003.1:0-59649 GCA_964292075.1 uncultured Mycolicibacter sp. | reverse complement strand
GCCAAAACTGCAGGTCAAAGTACCAATAGCATCGATCTACGGCTGTAGTACTAGGACACCGGGCGACACTGCGCATGGTGATCAACGAGATACGCGCCGCAAATCGGGATCCGGAACTGAGCCTGGCCGTCTACGACCTGATGGAAGACGTGTCATTCGAATACATCGACCAGATCTCCCAGCAGGTGGTCGCCAGCTATCAGGATGAACGTGACCGGTGGGTGGCCAATCGGAACAACCTCCGCGTCCTGCAGGTTCGCGAGCTGCTCGCGGGTGGCGACGTCGACATGGACGCCGTGACGACCGCGTTGCGCTACCCGCTACGCCGGCACCACCTGGCGGTGGTGCTCTGGTATCCGGAATCCTTCGAACGCGCCGATGCGCTGTCCATGGAGCGGTTCGTGCAGAAACTCGGAGAATCGGTCGACGCGACCAACAATTCGCTATTCGTTCCGGTCGATCGAGTGACCGGTTGGGGCTGGATTCCGCTGTCAGCCAAGTCCGCGCCGACCGCTGCGGCACGGCTTCGCGTGTTCGTCGAGAAAGCCACCGACGGCCCCCGGGTCACGGCGGGCAATCCGCTGCCCGATGTCGAAGGATTTCGCCGTTCGCATCAGCAGGCGCGGGACGCCTGGACGGTGATGAGCGCGGCAGGAACCGCCGGTCGCCGGATCACCACCGCCGGTGATGCCGGTCTCGCGGTGGCGGCACTGATCGGTCGCGATGTCGGCGCCGCGACGGCCTATGTCGGTGAGGTTCTCGGTCCGTTGGCCACCGCCGCCGACAGCGATGAGCGGCTACGGGAAACACTGCGGGTCTTCCTGAGCACCGGCTCCAGCTACACCGCCGCCGCCGAGGAACTGCACCTGCACCCCAACTCGGTGAAGTATCGCGTCCAGCGTGCGGTCGAACGGCGCGGCCGGCCCATCGTCGGCGACCGGCTCGAGGTCGAAGTCGCGTTGCTGCTGTGCGAGTGGTTGGGCGCGGCGGTGCTCAGCTGAGCGTCCTGGCGGGGCCATTCCCGCTCGCGCAAACGCCCACAGCGTTAAGATTCGCAGATGATAGAGCGAAAGTTCTTGGAGTGGCCGGTTATCCGGCAATTGCGCACCGGCGACGTGTTCGGCCGCGGGCCGGCGGTCACCTCCGAACACACCCGCAGCATCGCGCCGCGAACCGCTACCGCCGACCGCGTGGTGAGCAGCGTCTGCCCCTATTGCGCGGTCGGCTGCGGCCAGCGGGTCTTCGTCAAGGACGAGAAGGTCGTACAGATCGAGGGCGATCCCCATTCGCCGATCTCGCGGGGGCGGCTGTGCCCGAAAGGGTCGGCCAGCGAACAGTTGGTCAACTCACCCGGCCGACAGATCAGCGTGCTCTACCGGGCGCCCCGTGCCACGCAGTGGCAGCCGATGGAGCTGGACACCGCGATCGACATGGTGGCCGAGAGGTTCATCGCCTCGCGGCGCAACGCCTGGCAGGACCACGACGCCGACGGCCGACCGCTGCGGCGCACCCTGGGGATCGCTTCGCTGGGCGGCGCGACACTGGACAACGAAGAGAACTACGTCATCAAAAAACTCTTCACCGCCGCCGGCGTCATACAGATCGACAACCAAGCTCGTATTTGACACTCCGCCACGGTTCCCGGTCTGGGAGCCTCCTTCGGTCGCGGTGGAGCGACGCAAACCCTGCAAGACATGGCGAATGCCGACTGCATCGTCATCCAGGGCTCGAACATGGCCGAGTGCCACCCGGTGGGTTTCCAGTGGGTGGAGGAGGCCAAAGCGCGGGGCGCGGTGGTGATCCATGTCGACCCGCGGTTCACCCGCACGTCGGCGGTGTGCGACAAGCACATTCCGATCCGGGCCGGCTCCGACGTGGTGCTGTTGGGTGCGCTGATCAACCATGTGCTCACCCACGACCTGTGGTTCGGTGAATACGTGCTGGCTTACACCAATGCCGCGACGCTGGTCAGTGAGCACTTCCGCGACACCGAAGACCTGGGCGGGCTGTTCTCCGGCTTCGATCCGCAGACCAGGCAGTACGACCCATCAAGTTGGGTCTATCAGCGCGATGACTCCGGCGCGCCCGTCACCGACGAAACGCTGCAGCATCCGCGTACGGTCTTCCAGATCCTCAAGCGGCACTACGCGCGCTACACGCCGGAGATGGTCCGCGATGTCTGCGGTATCGACACGGCGATGTTCGACTACCTGGCGCGCGCGGTCACGGCCAACTCGGGACGCGAACGCACCACGTGTTTCGCCTATGCGGTGGGCTGGACGCAGCACACCCTGGGCGCGCAGTACATCCGCACCGCGGCGATCCTGCAGCTGCTGCTGGGCAACGTGGGTCGGCCCGGCGGCGGGATCATGGCGCTGCGCGGGCACGCCAGCATTCAGGGCTCCACCGATATTCCGACGCTCTACGACATGCTGCCGGGCTATCTGCCGATGCCCAAGGCCGGCCGCGACGACACCCTCGAGGCATACCTGGACCGCGTCGGTTCGAAGAGCCAGAAGGGTTTTTGGGCCAACGCCGACGCGTACCTGGTCAGCCTGCTCAAGGCGTGGTGGGGGGACGCTGCGACCGCCGACAACGACTGGGCGTATCACTACCTGCCCCGGCTGACCGGACCACACGGCACCTATCAGGCCGTGACGGGCATGCTGGCCGACGAGGTGGAGGGCTACTTCCTGCTCGGCCAGAACCCGGCCGTCGGTTCGGCCAACGGCCGCCAACAACGGTTGGGCATGTCGCACCTGAAGTGGCTGGTGGTGCGGGATCTGAACCTGATCGAGTCGGCCACCTGGTGGAAGGACGGCCCGGAGATCGCCTCCGGCGAGCTGTGCACCGAAGAGAATGAGACCGAGGTGTTCTTCCTGCCGGCGGCCAGCCACGTCGAGAAGGCCGGGACGTTCACCCAGACCCAGCGTCTGCTGCAATGGCGCCATCAGGCCGTCGCCCCGCCGGGGGACTGCATCAGTGAGCTGGAGTTCTTCATCAAGCTGGGCAACCGAATTCGCGCTCACCTGGCCGGGTCCACCGATCCGCGGGACCGGCCGCTGTTGGATCTGGTCTGGGACTACCCGGTCGATGAGCACGGCGACCCCGATCCGGAGTTCGTGCTCGCCGAGATCAATGGCCATCAGTTGGCCGGTCCCGATGCCGGCCGGTGCATCTCGGGTTTCACTGAGCTGCGCGCCGATGGATCCACCGCCGGCGGCTGCTGGATCTACGCCGGCGTATACGGCGGCGGGATCAACCAGGCCGCCCGCCGGGTGCCGCACGGCGGTCCGGGCCCCAGCCAGTCCGAATGGGGCTGGGCTTGGCCGGCCGATCGGCGGATCCTCTACAACCGCGCGTCGGCGGATCCGGACGGGGTGCCGTGGAGCGAACGCAAGCGCTACGTCTGGTGGGACGAGCAACTGCGCCGGTGGGTGGGCAATGACGTGCCCGACTTCGTGATCGATCGCGCGCCTGGAGCTCGACCGGATCCGGCGTTGGGCGGTCCGGATGCGTTGGCCGGCGACGACCCGTTCGTCATGCAACCCGACGGCAAGGGTTGGTTGTTCGCACCCAAGGGCGTGGTGGATGGGCCGTTGCCCACCCACTACGAGCCGCAGGAGTCGCCGGTCGCCAATGCGGTCTATCGCCAACAGCGCAACCCCGCCCGAATCACCTTCCCCCGCAAAGACAATCTGTCGGCCCCCAGCGCCGGGGAGCCGGGCGCCGATGTCTATCCCTACGTGTTCACCACCTACCGGCTCACCGAGCATCACACCGCCGGCGGCATGAGCCGCTGGCTGCCGTATCTGGCCGAGCTGCAGCCGGAGATGTTCTGCGAGGTCTCTCCGGCGCTGGCCGCCGAGCGGGGTCTGGAGAACTTCGGCTGGGCCACCATCATCTCGCCGCGGGCGGCGATCGAGGCACGGGTGCTGGTGACCGACCGGATGACGCCGCTGTTCGTGGGCGGTCACACGGTGCACCAGATCGGGCTGCCGTATCACTGGGGGGTCGGCGGCGACGCGGTGGTCAGCGGAGACGCCGCCAACGATCTGCTCGGGGTGACCCTGGATCCCAACGTGCAGATCCAGGAGTCCAAGGCCGGTTCGTGCGATATCCGGCCGGGCCGCCGGCCGCGGGGCGCGGCGCTGCTGCGCCTGATCTCCGAGTATCAAAGCCGTTCCGGCGCAACACCGGAGACCGGCAATGCCGCTATCGATGCAGAAGGGCGGGAGTGATGGGCCAACTGTCCGGGCCGACCGACCCCGCCGCCGACGCCAGGTGGTCGCCACAGCACCCACGCAAGGGGTTCTTCACCGACACGTCGATCTGTATCGGTTGTAAGGCCTGCGAAGTGGCATGCAAGGAGTGGAACCACAACCCGCAGGACGGCCCGCTGGAGTTGCTCGGGTCGTCGTATGACAACACCGGTGCGCTGGGTGCCAGCACATGGCGGCATGTGGCGTTCATCGAGCAGGGCCGTGACCGTATCGCGGAGGCCCGTGAATCCGGCCGGCAGTTGATCAGCCTGGGTCTGCCGAAAATGCCCGATGACCGCGACGACACGGCGGATGTCGCTGCGCCCGACACCGACCAGTTCCGCTGGCTGATGGCCTCGGACGTCTGCAAGCACTGCACGCACGCGGGATGTCTGGACGTGTGCCCGACGGGCTCGTTGTTCCGCACCGAGTTCGGCACGGTGGTGGTGCAGGCCGACGTCTGCAACGGCTGCGGCAACTGTGTGCCGGCCTGCCCGTTCGGGGTGATCGAGCGTCGCACCGACGGAACCGCCGCGCCGAAGACCGCCCGCGGCCCAGAACCGGTGCCCAACACCGGGGTCGCCCAGAAGTGCACGCTCTGTTACGACCGGTTGGTCGACGGCCAGAGCCCGGCGTGCGCGCAGACCTGCCCGACGCAGTCCATCCGGTTCGGTGATCACGACGACCTGGTCGAGCGGGCCCGGCAACGGGTGGCCCAGCTGCATGCCCAGGGCCGCACCGAGGCCCGGCTCTACGGCGCCAATGAACATGACGGTGTCGGCGGCACCGGCTCGGTCTTCCTGTTGCTCGACGAGCCGGAGGTCTATGGGCTGCCGCCCGACCCGCGGGTGGGCACCGCCGACCTGCCGACGATGTTCAAACGCTCGGCGCTGGCCGCGGCCGGCATGCTGGCCGCCGCGGCGGTCGCCTTCTTGGGGGGACGCTGATGAGCATGGTGTCCGATGGCCCCCGCCGCGGCGGTGGTAAGCGCCGACGCCGCGGCGGCGGTGACGGCGGCCGTGAGATGCCGATGGTCCCCGACGTGCAGTTCAGCTCCTACTACGGGCGTCCGGTGGTCAAACCCGCACCCTGGTCACACGAGATCGCCGCGTACCTGTTCCTGGGTGGGTTGGCGGGCGGCTCCGGCCTGCTGGCCGCCGGTGCCCAGCTGACCGGCCGAAAAGTGTTGCGGCGCAATTCCCGGCTGGCGGCGCTGGGGGCGATCGTATTGAGCGCAGCAGCGCTGATCAGCGACCTCGGCCGGCCGGAGCGGTTCGTCAACATGTTGCGGACCATCAAACTGACCTCGCCGATGAGCCTGGGCTCGTGGATTCTGTCGGGGTTCGGTGCGGGCACCTCGGTGGTAGCGGCCGCCGAGCTGGATCGGTTGACCGGCCAGCGGCTACCGCTGGGCCCGCTGCGCGGCGTGCTGCACGCGGTGGAGGGGCCGGCCGGCTTGGAGGCTGCGGTGTTCGCGGCGCCGCTCGCCGTCTACACCGCGGTGTTGCTGGGCGATACCGCCACCCCGACCTGGCACGACGCGCACCGCGATTTGCCGTTTGTGTTCGTCAGCTCGGCGAGCCTGGCCTCGGGCGGCTTGGCCATGCTGACCACTCCGGTGTGTGAGGCCGGGCCGGCCCGGCGGTTCGCTGTGCTCGGGGTGCTCGGTGATGTCATCGCCACCCGGGCCATGACGCACCGGATGGACCCGATCGCCGCCGAGCCTCTGCACCAGGGCCGGGCCGGGGCGATGCTGCGTTGGAGCGAACGGTTGGCGATCGCCGGAGGTATCGGGACGCTGTTGGGCGGGCACCGGCGCGGTGTGGCGGCACTGTCGGGGCTGGCGCTGCTGGGCGCCTCGGCGCTGACCCGGTTCGGGGTGTTCGAAGCCGGCATCGCCTCGGCGAAGGACCCGCGCTACACCATCGAGCCGCAGAAGCGCCGGCTGGCGAAGCGGCAGGCGGCGGGAATCACCGGGGATTCGATCACCACCGCGGATTAAGAGTTCCACCTCATCGGACCTCAATTCCACTGCCCGCCACGGTATGTCCGATCACCGGATGGCCGGGCAGCTCGCCGACCACCAGCAGGCCTCCGGAGGTTTGGGCGTCGGCCAGCAGCAGCAGGTCGGCTTCGCCGACTTCGGGCCCCAGGCGCAGCTGCGGACGCACCCAGTCCAGGTTGCGGCGCGTGCCGCCGGAGACGTAGCCATCACGCAAGGCTTCATGTGCGCCGGCGATCATCGGCACCGCGGACCGGTCGAGCACCGCACCGACCCCCGACGCGCGGCACATCTTGTACAGATGACCGAGCAGCCCGAAACCGGTGACGTCGGTGGCCGCCCGCACCCCCAGCGACACGGCGGCGTCGGCGGCGTCGCGGTTGAGACCGACCATGGTTGCGATCGCCTCGTCGAACACCTCGCCGGTGCGCTTGTGCCGGTTGTTGAGCAGCCCCACCCCCAGTGGCTTGGTCAAGGTCAACGGTAGGCCGGGCCGGGCGGCGTCGTTGCGCAGCAACTTCGTCGGGTCGGCAACCCCGGTGACCGCCATGCCGTACTTGGGCTCCGGATCGTCGATGGAATGGCCGCCGATCACCGGGCAGCCCGCCTGCTGCGCCACCGCCAGACCGCCGCGCAGCACCTCGGTCATCAACTCCAGCGGCAGCGTTTCCCGCGGCCAACCGACCAGGTTGATCGCGACCACCGGGCGCCCACCCATCGCATAGATGTCCGAGAGCGCGTTGGCGGCGGCGATCCGGCCCCAGTCGTAGGCGTCGTCGACGACGGGGGTGAAAAAGTCCGCGGTGGACAGCACAGCGAGGTCGTCGCGCACCAGCACGGCCGCAGCGTCGTCGCCGTCGTCGAGGCCGACCAGAACGTTCTTCCCGGACTGCCCGGTCAGGCCGCGTACCGCCTCTTCCAGCTCACCGGGGGGAATCTTGCACGCGCAGCCGCCGCCGTGGGCGTAGCCGGTCAATCGCACGCCGGTCATGCGTCGATGACCAGGTGGTCGCCGGCCGCGCGGGAGATGCAGATCAGCATGTCCCCGTGGGCACGTTCGGTATCGGTCAGGGTCTGATCTCGGTGGTCGACCTCTCCGTCGAGCACCCGCACCCGGCAGGTGCCGCAGAAGCCCTGCTTGCAGGAGTAAGGAGTGGCGGGGTTGACCTGCAGAATCGCCGCCAACGCGGTCTGCTCGGCACCGACAGGGACGGTGGTGCCGCTTTTGGCGAGGGTGACGGTAAACGGTTTGCCGTCCAGAACCGGTGGGGCAGAGAACCGTTCGTAGTGCAGCTCCACGTCGGTGCGGCCGACCAGTCCCTCGCGGAGCACTTCGAGCATCGCCGGCGGGCCGCACGCGTACAGCGCTGTCGGCACTGGCGCGTCCCCGATCAGATCGGCGGCTGTCGGCAGCCCATGCGTGTCGTCGGTACGGACGGCCACCTTGTCGCCGAACTGCTCCACTTCTGCGATGAACGGAATGCTGTCGACGGAGCGGCCGGTGTAGATCATCGACCAGTCCAGGCCCAGGCGCTCGGCGGCGCGCATCATCGGCAAGATCGGGGTGATCCCGATACCGCCGGCGACGAACCGCAGATGCTGCGCCGACGAACCGTAGCCCGGAACCGCCATGGGCATGCCGTTGCGCGGCCCCTTGATCGTGACCGTAGCGCCGGGCTGCAACCTGTCGTGCACTTCGATCGACCCGCCGCCGCCGTCGGGAATGCGGCGCACCGCGATGCGGTAGCTGTCCGAGTCCGCGGGGTCCCCGCACAGCGAGTACTCCCGCATCCGCCCCGAGGGCAGCAGCAGGTCCAGATGTGCGCCGGGCGTCCAACGGGCCAGCGGCTTCTCATCGGTGGCGACCAAGGTCAGCGCCACCACGTCCTTGTCGTGCGCCACGATCTCACGCGCGGCCACCCGCAGCTTCCGGGTGCGCTCCGGCTCGGCCAACTTCCGGCGCCGCATCAACATGCTGAACGTCGGAAACGCGATGGTGGCCAGCAGATTCGAGAACCGCAACAGCGGATCGTGACGCCACCGTCCGTACAGCTGCGGCGGCACGTCGGTGGGAATCTCGCCAAGTGGCCGGAATCGTGATCCGGCGGCGTCGTGTCCCGAGGTCAACGCCGCGCCCTCCGCGCTGCCGGCGAGGTCGCCAGGTAGGCCACGGCCTGCGCGGTGGAGCCGATGGACGCCGGGTCGAACGAGGGTTTGAAGTAGACGACGGTGAATTTGAGCACCTGCCGCAGCTGAGGCAGGATGTTGCGCCGCGAGCCGCGCAGGTACTGACGCCACAGCCAGAAATAGGAATGGCTGATGGTGGGGTCGGTCCGGCAGGTGAATCCGATCGCCCGGTGAATCATCAGCACCAGATAGACCAGCGCGACCACCATGGCTCGGCATCGGTTCAGGTAGCCGGGGTGAAAATAGTTCGCCACATCGTGCGCGACGCAGCGGTGCTCGATCTCCTCGGCGCCGTGCCAGCGGCAGATGTCGGCCATCGTGGGGTCGACGTCGTAGTCGTCCCACGCGCAGTTCAGCACGAAGTCGCCCAGGATCGCGGTGTAGTGCTCGATCGCCGCGATCAGCCACAGCCGCTGCACCATGTCGTTGTATCGGGTGCGGGCAAACCGTTGGCTGCGCGGCGCCAGCAGCCGCCGGAAGAAGTACTCGAACTGCCGCAGGATGGGCCCGGTGTCGACGCCGCGCGCCTCCAGGAACTCGGTCACCGCTTTGTCGTGCGACTCGGCGTGCATCGCCTCCTGGCCGATGAAGCCGCGCATGGCACGCGCCAGGTCCTCGTCTTTGACGTAGGGCAGCGCCTCGTTGAACACCTCGCAGAACCACCGCTCGCCCTCGGGCAGGATCAGGTGCAGGATGCTCACCACATCGGAGGCCACCGGCTCGCCTTTGATCCAGTGCAGCGGAGTCTGTGACCAGTCGAACTCGACGTTGCGGGCGTGGATCTCCACGCCGGCCGGCTCATAGATATGCCCGCCCACCGCCGGCTTGGTTTGGCTCGTCATGATCGCGGCCTCCTTCGGGGCCATGCTACCCACGAGCTCGGCGCGTTTTTCTCCTCTGACCGGTCGTTATCGCGCCAAAATCGGCCGAGGACCACGGCGGTGACTAGGTTGATCAGCGGAGGCGTCTGAGTCCTGGTGGGCTCCCCGGTCTTCAAAACCGGTGAGGCCGAGTAGCTCGGCCTGGCGGGTTCGATTCCCGTCCGCCTCCGCCAGCTGAGTATCTCCAGGAGGAGCTGTGACCGACGCCGATCCGCGCCGCGCCATTCCGCGCACCGATGCCCTGTTGATGCTGCCGCCGGTCCGCGCGGCCCGTGCACGACTTGGCGAGCATGTGGTCCGCGGCCTGGTGCGCGACGCGCAGGATCGAGCACGACGCGGCGATCTGGCACCAGAACAGGTGCAAAGCGCTGTCCTGGAAGGTCTTTCCGGGCAGACCGGGACGACGTTGCGGCCGGTGCTCAACGCCACCGGGGTGGTGGTGCACACCAACCTGGGTCGAGCGCCGCTATCGACCGCCGCGGTCGAGGCGCTGGTGGCGGCCAGCGGCTACGTCGACGTCGAGCTGGACCTGGTCACCGGTGCACGCTCGAAACGTGGGGTCGCGGCGCGGGCCGCCCTGCTGGCGGCCTGCCCGGCCGCCGAGGACGCGCTGGTAGTCAATAACGGTGCCGCGGCTCTGGTGCTGGCCACCACGGCGCTGGCCGCCGGCCGGGAGGTGGTTGTCAGCCGGGGCGAACTGATCGAGATCGGCGCCGGATTCCGGCTACCGGACCTGATCGCCTCCACCGGGGCGAGGCTGCGGGAGGTCGGCACCACCAACCGCACCCACCTGCGCGATTACGCCGAGGCCATCGGACCCGAGACCGGCTGCATCCTCAAGGTGCATCCCAGCAATTTCGCCGTCCACGGGTTCACGGCAGCGGTGGGATTGGCGCAATTGCGGCCACTGGCAACCGAACACGACGTTGCGTTGGTAGCCGATCTGGGCAGCGGACTGCTGGCCCCAGATCCGCTGTTGCCCGACGAGCCGGATGCGGCGACCACGCTTGCCGCCGGCGCCGACATCGTGACCGCCAGCGGGGACAAGCTGCTCGGCGGGCCGCAGGCCGGAGTCGTGTTGGGCCGGGCCGGGGTCATCACCCGGCTCGCTCGACACCCGTTGGCCCGCGCGGTTCGCGCCGACAAACTCACGCTGGCCGCCCTCGAGGCCACCGTCTCCGGCGCCGCCGCACCGGTGACCCGGGCGCTGCACGCCGACCCCGACCGGTTGCATGCCCGCGCCGAGCAGCTGGCTGCCGGGCGGTGCCCCCCGGCCGTCGACCCGCCCGGCCGGGGGGGGGGGGGCCGCGCCCCGGGCGCCCCCCTGCCGGGCTGGGCGGTCCGGCTGCCCGAGGCGGCGGCCGCCCCGCTGCGCACCGGCGATCCTGCGGTGCTGCCCCGAGTGCACGACGGCGCCTGCCTGATCGATCTGCGCTGTGTGCCGGAAGCCGACGACGGACGGCTGCTGGCCGCGGTGCGGGCCGCCCTCGACCGGATCGGGTAGACGTGTTTGTCGTCGCCACCGCCGGCCACGTCGACCACGGCAAATCCACCCTGGTGCGGGCGCTCACCGGAATGGAACCCGACCGGTGGGCCGAGGAGCGACGCCGCGGACTCACCATCGACCTGGGTTTCGCCTGGACCGCGCTGCCGTCGGGCCGGCGGGTGGCTTTCGTCGACGTCCCGGGCCACGAACGGTTTCTGCCCAATACGCTCGCCGGCCTGGGGCCGGCCTCGGTGGTGTGCTTCGTGGTCGCCGCCGACGAGGGCTGGCGGGCGCAGTCCGATGATCATCGCAACGCCATTGCAGCCCTAGGCATTACGCGGGGACTGGTGGTACTCACCCGTATCGACCGAGCCAGCGATCAACGTGTCGCGCAGGTGTCGGAACAGGTCCGCACCGAACTGGCCCAGACGGGCCTGAGCGACGCTCCGATCGTCGCCGTGTCCGCGCTGGACGGCACCGGCCTGGACACGCTGCGTGCTGCGCTCGACGGCCTGCTGGCCGTGCTGCCGGCGCCTGCGAGCACCGGGCGCGTTCGGTTGTGGGTCGACCGGTCGTTCACCATCACCGGAGCCGGGACGGTAGTGACCGGCACCCTGACCGCGGGCACCCTGGCCGCCGGCGATCACCTGCAGCTGCTGGATCGCGGCCAGGTGCGTGCGGTGGTCATCCGAGGACTGCAGAGCTGCGGCGAGGCGCATTCCGAGCTGCACCCCACGGTGCGGGTGGCGATCAATCTGCGCGGGGTGGCGGCCGGCCAGGTGCGCCGCGGGGACACCCTGATCAGCTCCGACGCGTGGCTGACCACCACGGTGGTCGACGTCCGGCGCAGCACCGGTTGTCCCTTGGCCGAGGCACCCGAGCGACTTGTAGTGCACGTCGGCACGGCTGCGGTGCCGGCCCGACTGCGACTCCTCGACGGCGACCACGCCCGAATCACGTTGGAACACCCTCTGCCGCTGATGTTTTCCGATCGGCTGGTACTGCGCGACCCCGGGGCCCGCCGCGTGCTGGGCGGGGTGGTGGTGCTCGACGCCGATCCGCCTGCCCTGCGGCGACGCGGTGACGCGGCCCGACGCGCCGACGAGCTCGCCGGCACCGATCCGGCCGACCAGGCACGCCGGGTCCTGGCCGAGGTGGCCCGCCGCGGTGCGGTGTCGACGCGCCGGCTGCAATTGCTCGGCTACGCGCTCCCCCCGGTACCGCCGGAAGTGACGGTGATCGGTGGCTGGTGGGTGCACGCGGTGGCCTACGAGGCTTGGCGGGACCGGTTGCAGAGCGCGGCACGTGAACTGCGGGAGCGTGATCCGCTGTCCGCCGGGCTGTCCCGGGGCGCGGCGGCGGATCTGCTCGCGCTACCCGATCCCGCGCTGCTCGACGGGCTGGTGGGCGCCGGGGGGTTGGAACACCATGACGGGCTGATTCGGCTGCCGGACGGCCGTGATGGTCTCGGCCCTGCCGAGAACGCGATCGCCGAGTTGGAATCCCGGCTGGCCGCGTCTCCGTTTCACGCGCCGGAGGCAGACGAGCTGTCCGCGCTGCACCTCGGGATCCGGGAGCTGGCGGCGGCCGAACGGGTCGGGCGGCTGTTGCGGCTCACCGAGAATCTGGTGCTGCTCCCGACTGCGCCCGCGTTGGCCATGCGTGAATTGGCGTCCTTGGCGCAGCCTTTCACCGCAACCCAAGCCAAGCAGGTGTTGCACACCACTCGGCGGGTGGCGATCCCCTTACTGGAGTATCTCGATGCCCGCGGCTGGACCCGCCGAATCGATGCGGTCCACCGGGAAGTGGTGCGCTGATACGCCACATGCTGTTTGCTAGCACCATGGTCGGTACCTTGCGAGCCACGGTGTGGGCGATCCTGCAGACCGCGCTGGCCGCAGGTGTGGCCTGGTATCTGACCCAGGATGTGCTTGGGCATACCGCGCCGTTCTTTGCGCCGATCGCCGCGGCGGTATGCATGTGGGCGACCAATGTCGTGCGCGCCGAGCTCGCGATCGAGATGGTGGTCGGGGTGGGACTGGGTATCGGTTTGGGTAGCGGCGTACACATCCTGCTGGGGGCCGGGCCGCTTGCGATGGCCGTCGTCGTACTGGTCTCGCTGTCCACGGCGTTGCTGATCGGGCGAGGTTTCCTGCTCCACCGTCCGATGTTCGTCAATCAGACCGTGATCTCGGCAATCCTGGTCCTGGCGCTCCCGCACGGCATCGGGACCGAGAGGTTGTTCGACGCACTGATCGGCGGCAGCATCGCGGTGGTCTTCAGCATCGTGCTCTTTCCCAAGAACCCGCTGGCCGTCCTCCGCGATGCTCGGGTTGAGGTGTTGGCGGCGCTGCGCGACATTCTCACCCAGATCCCCGCCCACACCGGCGATTCAGATTGGATTCTGACGGCCGCCGCTGCGCTGCATGACCGGCTCGCGCGCCTGACCGAAGCCCGCAGCACCGCCGAGCAGTTGGCCCGGATCTGCCCACTTCGCTGGTCGCTGCGCGGCGCGACGCGCGCCGCCGATCGCCAAGCCGCACAGCTGTCCCTGCTGGCCGGGTCCGTACTGCATTTGGCACGCATCAGCACCGAGACCGACGAACCACTCACCGAACCGGTCGACGCGGCGATCGGCGAGCTCGCCACCGCGGCATCCGCGCTCGCCGCTGACGAAGCCACTCCCGCCGCGGCGCACGCTGCATCGGCGCGCAGTCGCACCGTGGTGTCAGAGCCCAGCAACGCGGCGTTGCTGGCCGCCGCCATCGACACCTGCATCGACGAACTCGACCGGGTGATCAGCCTCGCGCCGCAGTAATCGGCCTATTCGACCATGATCCCTTGTTGTTCGGTGGCGACCCAGCTGACCAATAGTCTCAGCGACTGCTCGGCCGGCGACTGCGGTGCGGCGGTGTAGCCGATCAGCGACAGTCCGGCTGCGCCGGGCAACTCGAAAGCGTTGTAGGTCAACGTCAATTCCCCGACCGCGGGGTGCCGGAATCGTTTGGCGCCGTGGTGGTGGGCCTTGACATTGTGGGCCGCCCAGCGGGTGCGGAACGGTTCGCTGACGTGCAGGCGATCTACGACGCGATCCCCGCGACGGAGAAGAAGTTGCATTGGATCGAAGGCACCACCCGGCGCTTCGACGGCTACAACTACTTCGGCGAGCATCCCGAAGTCGCCATCGACTGGTTCGACAATCACGCCGGGTAGCGAGACCGCACCCAAATATCGCGACTACGTGCTGGCCGGAACCTGCCGGTCGGCTGCCGTCTTGGGCGTGACGTGCTCTGCGTCGCCGGTGAATTCCTTGGTCCAGCAGGCGAATTCCAGCGTGATTCCGTCGGGGTCCTGGAAGTAGAACGAACGGACGTACACACCCGGGTGCAACGTCGGGCTGGCCTGCCACTCGGACTCGTCGTGGTTGAGGACCGGGCCGACCCGCACGCCCTTCTCCTTCAGCCGCTGGCGGTAGGCGTCGAACTTGTCCGCCGGCACATGGAAGGCCAGGTGGTTGAGCGTGCTCACCGCGCTGGTGATCTCGCCGATTCCGGGGATGGCGGCCGGCGAGGAGATCCCGGGCACCCGGTCCGGCGCGTCGCGGAACCAGAAGAAGGCCACGCAGTCGCCGTTGCCGGCATCGAAGAAGAAGTGTTGACCGATACCCGCGGGCAGGTCGAGCGACTTGATCAGGGGCATACCCAAGGTGTTGCTGTAGAAGTCGACGGTGCGTTCCATGTCGGAGCAGACCATCGCCACGTGGTTGATCCCGCTGATTTCGAATTCGGTGTTGACACCGTGCGGCTTGATCATCTGCGAACACTCCTCTGGTCAAGATCTGAAACTGAATCTAACATCAGATTCAGGTTTGATCCAGCCCGACCAAGACAGGAAGTGTGTTCCGGTGTCGACCAGCCCCGAGCAGCCCGGCCACCGTGACCCGTTGCCCACCCACCGGGGCCGACGCACCCAAGCCGCGATCGACGCCGCAGCGCGCGCGGTGATCGCCCGCAAGGGAGTTCTGGCTGCCACCATCGCCGACATCGCGGCCGAGGCCGGCCGATCGGCAGCGTCGTTCTACAACTACTACGACTCCAAAGAGGCGATGGTCCGGGAGTGGGCGCTGCGATTCCGCGACGAGGCCGCCGAGCGAGCATCCAGCGTGGTGCGGCACGGGCTGACCAATCGCGAACGAATCGAGCAGGCCACGGCTGCGCACTGGTACACCTACCGCAACCGGCTGGCCGAGATGGTCGGCGTCTCCCAGCTGGCGATGGTCAACGACGACTTCGCCCGGTATTGGGCAGAGATCTGCGCCGTTCCGGTCGGCCACATCACCGAAACGGTGAAGCGCGCCCAAGCCGAGGGCTACTGCACCAACGACGACCCGGCGTTGCTCGCGGTGGCGATCGTGTCGATGCTCAACCAGTTCTGCTATGTCCAGCTCGCCACGCCACGCGACGACGACGGTCCCGACGATGACGCGTGTATTCGCACGCTGGCCAACGTGTTCTACCGGGCGATCTACACCGAGGAGAATTCCTGAGCATGGCGTTGAGAGTCCTGGCGCACTTCATTCCTGGCGCAAAGGTCGAGGAATTCGTTGCACCCGAATCCGATTGGCTGGACATTCGGTGGTGTGCCGCCGACGACGACGCCACGTTCCGGCGTGAACTGGCCGACGCCGAAGTGCTCTGGCACGTGCTGCGGCCGCTCTCGGGCGACGACCTGCGCAGCGGGCCTCGGCTGCGGCTGGTGCACAAGTTCGGCGTCGGCATCAACACCATCGACGTCGACGCCGCAACACAACGCGGCATCGCGGTGGCCAACATGCCCGGTGCCAATGCCGCATCGGTCGCCGAGGGCACCGTGTTGCTGATGCTCGCCGTGCTGCGCCGGCTGCTGCCACTGGATCGCGCGACCCGGGAGGTCCGCGGCTGGCCCACCGATCCCGACCTTGGCGAGCGCTGCCGCGACATCGGCGGCTGCACCGTCGGCCTGGTCGGATTCGGCAGCATCGCCCAGCGGGTGGCCGGGATCGTGGCCGCCATGGGCGCGCAGGTGCTGCACACCAGCACCCGCGACGACGGCACGCCCGGTTGGCGGCCCCTGCCGGAACTGCTGGCCGCCTCTGACATCGTTTCGCTGCACGTTCCGCTGCCCGAGGCCACAGAAGGCTTGATCGACCAGGCCGCCCTGGCCCGCATGAAAGCCGACGCGGTGTTGGTCAACACCCCACGCGGACCGATCGTCGACGAGGCTGGGCTGGCCGACGCGCTGCGCGGCGGGCGGCTGGCCGGGGCCGGCCTCGACGTGTTCGCCGTCGAGCCGGTGACCGCGGAGAATCCGTTGCTCGACTTGGAGAACGTGGTGCTGACCCCGCACGTCAGCTGGTACACCGCCGACACCATGCGGCGCTATCTGGCTGCCGCTGTCGACAACTGCCGCCGGCTGCGCGACGGTCAGCCCCTGACCCACATAGTCAACCAACCGACTGGTTGTTAGATTCTCTATACGTACACACCTGAAAGGCGTCTCAATGCCGATAGCGATCACTTCTGAGCATCAGGACCTCGCCGATTCCGTGCGGTCCTTCGTGACACGGGCCGTGCCGGCCGAGCTGCTGCACGCCGCGATGGACACGCCGATCCAGAATCCGCCGCCATATTGGCGGGCCGCCGCCGAGCAGGGCTTGGCGGGTGTGCATCTGGCCGAGGATGCCGGCGGACAGGGTTTCGGAATCCTGGAACTGGCGGTGGTGCTCGCCGAGTTCGGTTACGGCGCGGTGCCCGGGCCGTTCGTGCCGTCCGCAATCGCCAGCGCCCTGATCGCCGCGAACGATCCGGCTGCCGCCGAGCTGAGCGGGCTGGCCAGCGGAGAGGTGATCGCCAGCTACACAATCAATCCGGGGCTGACCGGCACCGCTGCGGGGTCGGGGCTGGTGATCCGCGGCGAGGCTCGTGCGGTCGCGGCCGCCGCCCAGGCATCGTTGCTGGTGCTGCCCGTGGCGGTCGACGGCGCCGAGGTGTGGGTGGTGCTACGCGCCGACCAGCTCGAGCTCGAGCCGGTGACGAGCGTGGACCCGCTGCGCCCGATCGCCCACGTGCGCGCCGACGGCGTTGAGGTCGACGACACTGCGGTGCTGCGCAACCTGACAGCGGCGCGCGCGCACGCGCTGATCTCGACGCTGCTGTCCGCGGAGGCGGTCGGAGTGGCCCGCTGGGCCACCGACACCGCGGCGGACTACGCCAAGATCCGCGAGCAGTTCGGCCGACCGATCGGCCAATTCCAGGCCATCAAGCACAAGTGTGCGGAGATGATCGCCGACACCGAGCGGGCCACCGCCGCGGTGTGGGATGCCGCCCGCGCCATCGATGAGGCGAATGAGAGCGGTTGGGACGCTGCCGGTTCGACGGTGGAGTTCGCGGCGGCTGTGGCGGCCACCCTGGCGCCGAGCGCCGCGCAGCACTGCACTCAGGATTGCATCCAGGTGCACGGCGGCATCGGCTTCACCTGGGAGCACGACGCCGGTGTGTACTACCGACGGGCGCTGGTCCTGGCTGCTTCCTTCGGCTCCCGCTCCGAATACCCCCAACGGGTCATCGACACCGCCACCGCCGGTGGGATGCGCAAGATCGACATCGACCTGGACCCCGACACCGAAAAGTTGCGCGGCGAGATCCGGGCCGAAGTCGCTGCACTGAAGGCCATGCCGCACGACGAGCGCACGGTCGCGATCGCCGAGGGCGGCTGGGTGTTGCCCTACCTGCCGAAGCCGTGGGGACGGGCCGCCGAGCCGATCGAGCAGATCATCATCGAGCAGGAGTTCTCCACCGGTCGGGTGCGGCGCCAGGCGATGGGCATCGCCGCGTGGCTGATCCCGTCGATCGTGGCATTTGGCACCGAGGAACAGAAGCAGCGTTTCCTGCCCCCGACGTTCCGCGGCGAATCGATCTGGTGCCAACTGTTTTCCGAGCCCGGCGCCGGTTCAGACCTAGCCAGCCTGACCACCAAGGCAACCAAGGTCGACGGCGGCTGGCGGATCAGCGGCCAGAAGATCTGGACGTCGGCCGCGCAGTTCTCCTCGTGGGGAGCCCTGCTGGCGAGGACTGACTCGACTGCTCCCAAACATGACGGCATCACCTACTTCCTGCTGGACATGAAGGCCGAGGGCGTGACGGTCAGTCCGCTGCGTGAACTCACCGGCGGAGCGATGTTCAACACCGTGTTCATCGACGACGTGTTCATCCCGGACGAGTTGGTGCTCGGTGAGGTCAACCGCGGCTGGGAGGTCAGCCGCAACACGCTGACGGCCGAGCGGGTGTCGATCGGCGGTTCCGAGATGCCGTTCCTAGCCAGCCTGGACGGCTTCGTGGAGTTCATGCGAGACGGCCAGTTCGACGGGGGCGAACAGCGCCGGGGCGGCCAGTTGGTCGCCGAGGGGCACGCCGCCAAGCTGCTCAACCTGCGCTCGACCCTGCTGACCCTGGCGGGCAAGGACCCGATGCCGGCGGCAGCGGTGTCCAAGCTGCTGTCGATGCGCACCGGACAGGGCTACGCCGAGTTCGCGGTGGGCACATTCGCCGGTGACGCCGCGATCGGCGATCGTGAGCAGCTGCCCGGCAAGTGGGCCGAGTACCTGTTGATGAGCCGCGCCACCACCATCTACGGCGGCACCTCGGAGGTCCAGCTCAACATCATCGCCGAGCGTCTGCTGGGCCTCCCCCGCGATCCCTAAAGAGTCACCAGAGGCGCCGAGTGTGCGTATTCAGAGGCGAAAAGGTTTTGGGGCCAACGAAAACGCACACTCAGCAATCCGTTCGACGGCGCAACGGGTTTCGGCTGGGGCTCCCACCGCGCTGCTAGCATGGCGGGCGAGATCACCAGGAACGACTGCCTCAGGACTGCCTACGTGACCGCTGACGCTGCTGACGAAAATAAGTTCACCGAACGCCAATTCAATGCGGCCGCACTTTTCGCGTTGCCCGTCCGCCTCGTCATCGGCTGGACGTATTTCTCTGCCTTCTGGAGACGAGTCGGCCTCGAAGACAAATTGAATCCGGACGTACCTGGCTATGTCGGCGAGAAGTTCAACCACTTTCTCCCGAACGCGCTTGGCATCGGCCCGATCATCGAGCATCTCCTGACCCACCCGGGCCTGCTCGCGGTAGCCATGACGGTGTTCACCGTCGTGGAAGGCATCGTCGGGGTCTGCGTGATCATCGGCTTGTTCACCAGGATCATGAGCTTGGCCGTGCTGGGGTTGGCGTTCGGCATCTTGCTCAGCGCCGGCTGGCTGGGCACCACCTGCCTCGACGAGTGGCAGATCGGGATCCTGGGCGTGGCCAGCGGATTCATGCTGTTTTTGAGCGGCGGCGGACGCTATTCGGTGGATCGTGTCCTCTCCGCGAAGTATCCGCGGCTCGCCCAGCGAACACGGCTCAACTGGCTGACGTCCGGCGCGGTCACCATCAAGACGCCAGCGGTACTCACCGGCGCGATAGCCATTCTGGCGTTGGCATTGTTCACCAACCAGCAGTTCCACGGCGGGGTGTATGGCCCGCTGCACAACAAGTCGGTCGCGCCGAAAATCGAGGTCTCCGAAGCCC
This sequence comes from uncultured Mycolicibacter sp., assembly GCA_964292075.1. Lineage (GTDB taxonomy): Bacteria > Actinomycetota > Actinomycetes > Mycobacteriales > Mycobacteriaceae > Mycobacterium. The sequence goes on along the minus strand of CAXYUC010000003.1, from coordinate 40,222 downwards.
GCGTCACCGGTAACAGCCTGCAATTCCAGCTCTACCGAACCGAAGGCGCGGACGTATACGGCTCATTCCTGATCGGCGTCAGCGTCCTCGATGATGCCACCGGCGAAACCGTCGTACAGCTGGACGGCGCACAGCTGAGCCGGCTGCCCGATACGGCGATCGCCAACCGCTACGTGGCCAAGGTCAAACCCGGCGCGCACAGCCTGATCGTCCCGTTAGGCGCCAAAGCACAGCTGACCATCGACACCGGGCCGACGCGGTGGGACGGCGCACATTCCTACACGCTCGTCCTCACCGATATCAGCGGCGCCACCTGGAAACGGGCGATCGAAACCGTTTCCTGAGCGAACGCAAAAGCGCGTGCCCTACAGGTCGCGGAGTTCGCGCTTGAGGATCTTGCCGGTGGGGTTACGCGGCAGTTCCTCGAGGAAGACCACCTCGCGGGGCACCTTGTAACGGGCCAAGTGCTCCTTCACGTAGACCTTGATGGTGTCCTCGTCGACGGTGGAGCCTTCCTTGCGCACCACGAAGGCCCGCAGCCGTGCGCCCCACTCCTTGTCCTCGACGCCCAATGCGGTCGCTTCGATCACGTCGGGATGTCCGCTGATCAGGTCCTCGACTTCGGCAGGGAAGACGTTCTCGCCGCCGGAGACGATCATCTCGTCGTCGCGGCCGCTGACGTAGAGCAACCCGCGCTCGTCGAAGTAGCCGACGTCGCCCGAGGACAGCAGGCCATCGATGATCTGCTTGCCGCCACCACCGGTGTAGCCCTCGAACGGGAAGAAGTTGCCGACGAAGATCCGCCCGACCTGGCCTTGCGGCAGTTCGTTGCCGTTGTCGTCGAGGATCTTGACCTTGACCCCCTTGACCACCGGTCCCACCGTCGCGGCGTTGTGCTGCAGGTCGGCGGGGCCGGCGATGGTGGCAAACGCGACCTCGGTGGAGCCGTACATGTTGTAGATGACCGGTCCCAGATCCTTCATGGCCCGCGTCGCCAATTCCGCGCCGAGCTGCGACCCGGAGACGAACACGATCCGCAGGTTCGACAGGTCCGGCTTGGGACTGGTCTTCTCCAGCTGGTCGAGGATCCGGGACAACATGACCGGGACGACGACCATGCCGGTCACCTTGTGCTTTTCCAGGTCCTCCAGCACGGTGGCCGGCTTGAAGCGGCGCCGCAGCACCAGTGTCGAGCCGAAGAACATGGCCAGCGTGCCGTGCAGATAGCCCAGCGCGTGGAACATCGGCGACGGCAATGACGTCACCTCACCGGCGCGGAACGGGACGTGCGACAGGATGCCGCCGATCGGCGCCATGGTGGGCGGGGTGCTGCGGTTGGCGCCCTTGGGGGTACCGGTGGTGCCCGACGTCAGGATGATGATCGAGGCGTGCTTGGTGATCTTGGGCGCCGGCGCCTTGCTGCTGCGCGCAATCAGCTGCGCCAGCGTCTCATCGGTGCTGCCCGACGGTTCGTTGGTGTCCGGGTTGACGCCCAGGGCGCGCAACTTGCCCAGCGTCGGTTCGGCCTGCGCCACGGCGGCGGTGTATTCGTCGTCGTAGATGATCAGTTTGGCGCCTTCGCGTTCGGAGACGTCCTTGATCTGCGGGCCGGAGAATTCACTGTTCAGCAGGATCAGCCGGGCGCCGACCCGGGCAGCGCCGTAGTTGGCGATCAGGAACCAGCGGTGGTTGCGGGCCAGGATCGCCACCCCGTCACCGCCGCGCACCCCCATGGCGAGCAGGCCGTTGGCCACCGCGTTGACGGCGTCATCGAGCTCTTTGAACGTGATGCTGCCGTCGTCGTCGATCACGGCGACGCCGTTCGGGTTACGACGGGCATTGAGCGCGGGGATCATTCCCAGCTCACCCCAGCGCGCTCCATCGGCGAGTGCACTGGCGATGACCCGTGGGGACTCCAGCTTCAACGCGCCGGACTGCAGGATCTTGCGCAGATAATGCAACTCGGCGCCACCGCGTTCGAGATAGCGACCGAGCTTGTTTGCAGCCTGACTGGGCAGGTCAGTGAGCTTAGTCATGGGACAACCTTATGTGACGCAGATCGCCGTCGGGCGGCGGATGGCGGCCTCTCATTAACATGACGTCATGGCCGGCGGGATGTCGCTGGAGGTTGCGGGACACCGGGTGGTGGTCACCCACCCGGAAAAGTTGGTATTTCCAGGTGGACGAGGCTCCACCGCGCGGACCAAGATCGAGCTGATTCGCTACTACCTGTCGGTGGCCGACGGTGCGCTGCGCGGGGTGGCCGGGCGGCCGATGATCCTCAAACGCTTCGTCGACGGCATCGACGCCGAGGCCATCTTCCAGAAACGGGCACCGGCCAACCGCCCGGATTGGGTGTCGGTCGCGGAGCTGCACTATGCGTCCGGCCGGTCGGCGCAGGAGGTCGTCGTCGACGACGCGGCGGGGCTGGCCTGGGTGATCAACCTGGGCTGTGTGGATCTCAACCCGCACCCGGTGCTCGCCGGCGACCTCGACCATCCCGACGAGCTGCGGGTCGACCTCGATCCGATGCCGGGAGTCGGCTGGTCGGAGATCGTCGAGGTGACCCTGCTGGCTCGTGACGTACTGGCCGATCATGGGCTGACGGCGTGGCCGAAGACGTCGGGCTCACGAGGCATGCACATCTACGCGCGGATCGCACCGCAGTGGGAGTACGGCCAGGTGCGGCTGGCGGCACAGGCGGTGGCCCGCGAGATCGAGCGGCGCGCACCGCAGTTGGCCACCAGCCGGTGGTGGAAAGAGGAGCGGCACGGCGTCTTCGTGGACTTCAACCAGAACGCCAAGGACCGCACGGTCGCCTCGGCGTACTCGGTGCGGGCCACTGCGGACGCTCGGGTGTCGACGCCGCTGTTTTGGGACGAGGTCGCCGACGCGGACCCGGCGTGGTTCACGCTGGACACGGTGCCGGACCGCTTCGCGCAGATCGGCGACCCCTGGGCGGGCATGAATGCCACCGTCGGCGGGCTGGAGTCGCTGTTGGTATTGGCCGACGAGCAGGGCCCGGCGGAGAAGGCACCGCGCGGCGCACGCAAAAGCGTCGACGGCCGGCGCACGTCACCGTTGCCCTTGATCGAGATCGCCCGCACCAAGACTCGTGACGAGGCGATGACTGCCCTGGACCTCTGGCGGGACCGGCATGCCGCAGCGGCGAAACAGCTGGCGCCGGAGGATGTTCTGCTCGACGGCATGCGCGGTCCGAGTTCGATCTGGTACCGGGTCCGGATCAACCTGCAGCATGTCGAAGAGGCGCAGCGCCCGCCCCAGGAAGAGTTGATCGCCGATTACAGCCCTTGGAAGGGCAAGCAGCTCTAGCGATCAGGGCACGGTGATGCCGGCGGCCAGGTTCGCGGCGACTTCGGACTCCCAGTGCGCGAACGCGTGGGTGGTGTCGACCTCCACCTCGAATCGGTCGGTCATGTCCGAGGTGACGGCCGCGGCGTCGACGTAGAACTGCTCGTACCACCGGCGCAGCTGGTACACCGGACCGTCCTCTTCGGTGAGCAACGGGTTCTCGACGGGCGCCTTGTGCTTCCAGATCTCGACGTCTTCCAAGAACCCCGCCCCGAACGAGCGGCTCATCGCGGCGGCGAGTTTGGTGGCCTTCTCCGCCGGCAGGTTCGGCATCTGTTGGACGGCGACGCCCCACTGGAGCATGAAGGAGTTCTGCGTGACCGGGTAGTGACAGTTGATCAGCGCGATCTCGGCGGTGAAGTCGGGCGCGAGGTCGTTGTGCAGCCAATTGATCATGTAGGCCGGGCCGAAGTAGGTCGCCTCGGAGCGCAGGTAGGTGCCCTCCCACAGTTTGTCGGCGCCCGGGGAGTCCGGCCGGACCTTGCTCTCCATGTACTGGCTGGCGCAGGTGCCCTCGATGACGTTCTTGAAGTAGGTCGGATAGGAGTGATGGATGTAGAAGAAGTGCGCCATGTCGACGACGTTGTCGATGATCTCTCGGCAGTTGGCGCCTTCGATCAGGACCGAATCCCACTGCCATGGCGACCACCTGCCGGCATCCATGCCTTCGATCTGCGGCGGATTCAGGTCGGCAGGTGGCGTCGAGCCCTCCGGGTCGTGCCACACCAGCAGTTGTCCGTTGACCTCGCAGGTGGGCCAATGCCGCGTGCGCGCTATCCGCGGCGGTCGTTTGGCATAAGGCACCTGCACGCACCGTCCGGTCGAGCCCTGCCAACGCCAGTCGTGGAAGGGACAGGCCACCGTATCACCCTTGACGGTGCCCCGGGACAGGTCGCCACCCATGTGCCGGCAGTACGAGTCCAGCACGTGCACGGCACCGTTGGAGTCGGCGAACACCACCACCTGGGTGCCAAACGCGTTGATGCCGTGCGGTTTACCGTCTCGGAAGGTCTCGGCCAGCCCCAAGCAGTGCCATCCCCGGGCATAGCGGGTCTTCGGCATGCCGTGGTCCAACTCGCGGATCGCGCTGTCGTTCATCGTCTCTACCCTTCGCCTCGCAGGTAGCTTTGCCGGCCGTAGGACGTGAATTCGGCGTCCAGTGCACGCTTGTCGTCGTCGGTCATGCGGATGTACTCAGGGGTACCCCGCCCGACCCAGCGATATACCGGTTCGTCGGTGTGCCAGCGCCCAGCCTGCAGTTCGCGTTTGAGCACCTTGTTCGAGCCGGTGACCGGCAGGCCGGCCGAGACCCGCAGAAAGCGCGGGAAACCCTTGCGGCCAAGGTCGGGCTGAGCGGCCAGATACCCGGCGAAGGCCGCCGCGTCGAAGCTGCCGGGGTCGGCGACCTCGATGGCGCCCATCACCTGGTCACCGGAGCGAGGGTCGGGCACCGCGTAGACGCCGGCGCTGATGATCAGCGGATGCCGTCGCAGTACCTGTTCGATGGTCAGCGCGGAGGTGTTCTCGCCGTCGACCCGGATCCAGTCGCCGCGGCGGCCGGCGAAGTACAGGAAGCCGGCCTTGTCGCGGTAGCCGAGGTCGCCGGTCCAGTACCAGCCGTCACGGATCTTTTCGGAGTCCGCGGCGTCGTTCTTGTAGTAGCCCTCGAAGTCGCGGGCCCCGGTCCTGTCGACGATCTCGCCGACCGCGTCGTCGGCGTTGGCCACCCTGCCGTGTTCGTCGAGGATCGCCGTGGCGCATTCGGCACGGGTTTGCGGGTCGACGATGGCGATGCCCGCGTGCGCCGGACGGCCCAGCGCGCCAGGCGGTGCCGCCGGGTCGGGTATCGCCGCGTTGCCGCCCTCGCTGGAGCCGTACCCCTCGTGCAGGACGGCCCCGAACCGGCGGAGGAACTCCGCCTGATCCTGTGGCGACGCCTCGGTTCCGAAGCCGCGGACCAGGACGTTGTCGGCGTCGTCGGGCTGTTCGGTGGTGGCCAGCAGGTAGCCCAGCGCCTTGCCCACGTAGGTGAAGAACGTCGCGCCGAAGTAGCGCACGTCGGGCAGGAACTGTGACGCCGAGAACTTGGGTGTCAGACAGATCGTGGCTCCGTTGGCCAGTGCGGGCGCCCACAGCGCCATGATCGCGTTGCCGTGAAACAGCGGCATGCAGCAGTAGTCGACGTCGGAGCGCACGTGGCCGAATTTGGCGGTGGCCATATCGGCGATCCGGACCAGCCGGCCCTGGCTGCACTTGACCGCTTTGGAGGCACCGGTGGTGCCCGAGGTGAACAGCAGCAGCAACAACGATTCCGGCCCCACCCCCGTGGCGGCGGCCGGTTCCACCCGGTGTTCGTCGAGCAGCGCGGCGTAGCCGGGCTCGTCGATAACCAGGAAGCGCTCGGGTTCCAGGCCGTGGTCCAGGCCGCGGAGTCGGCCCATCCCGACGGTGTCGGTGACGATCAGTTGACAGTCCGCGTGGCGGATCTCCGCGGCCATCTCGGCGTCGCCGCGGGTGGGGTTGATCCCGACGATGACCCCGCCGGACAGCGCGCCGGCGCCCAGCCAGAACACGAAATCTTCGACGTTGTCCAGCAGTACGCCGATGTGGAACGGCCCGTCCCGGCGCAACGACGACGCCAACGCGGCACGCGCGGCGGACTCACGCACCACGTCGTCCCAAGTCCAATCCCGTTGCCGGGTGCGCAGCCCCAGATGGCGGTCGCCGAGGCGGTCGAGCAGCATCCCCGCGATATCAGTACGCATTCGCCGCGGGCGCGTGAACAAGATCGATGTACTGCTGCGGGAGGTCTTCACGGGCCACCGGGGTCACGCTGCGCACGCCGGCGAAGTAGGAGTCCTCGCCGACGATCTTGCCGCTGGCATCGATCGGCCACAGCAGCACCTGCCGGTACACCACCAAGTAGTCGGCGTCGGGATCGTCCACCTCAATCCCGAGGATGGCGGTCTGCGAACCCGGGTACAGCTGCTTCATGTTCCCCTCGGTCACCACGCAGTCGTCGTCGACCACCAGCCGGTCGATCTCGAACTCCAAGACATTGGTGCGGGTCGCCATGAAGGCCGTGTAGTAGGTGTGCACGCCGTCGGTGGTCTTCGGGCCTACGTCCTGACCGCCCATCCAGAAGTGGTAGTCCGGCTCGGTGCTCAGCGTTCCCATCACCTGGTCGAGGTCGGGCGACGCCTCGCCCTTCATGTGCTCGATCACCACTTCGAGCGCGGCCCGGTGCCGCTCATTGGTGGTTTCGGCCAACCGCTTCTCCAAGGGGGCCCAGGTCCGGCTGGGGTCGATGACGGCCACGGTTCTCACTCCTTCGTTCAGGTGCTGATCATCATCACTGCAACCGCCGACACTCGTCATCCGCCATATGTCTGCTGGATTAGGGATTTCTCCCGACGTTCGTCGGCTCGGCTGCGGTGAGCTCGGCCGATGAGAGCGCGATACGGCGCACGAAGAGCACCAGGGTGGCCGTGAACCGATCGATCGGGTCGGCCAGATCCCAGCCCATCGCCGACTCGACGTGGGCGATACGCGCCGCCACCGTGCTGTGGTGCAGGTGCAACTGGGTGGCGGTGCGGCGCAGCGAACCGAGCACGCAGAACGCCTCGGTGGTGTCGACGTCGTGCGCACCGGCCGGTTTCGCCGCGATCGCGTTGATCCGCGCCACATCGTGGTGCCGCAGCACCTGCTCCAGCGGTAGGTCGGCGAGCAATTCGAGGACACTCAGCCGTTCGTAGGCGACCGCTCGGCGTCCGTAGTGGGTGGACGAGGCGAACCGCAGCCCCCGCTGCGCCTGCTGCCAAGACGTCGCCGCCCCGAACACGGTGGTCTTGGCGCCGATCCCGACCCACGGCCCGCGCCGCACCTGCGCCGGCAGCGGTGGCGGAAAGGCCGCGATGATCGCCGCATCCAGCCGGTCCGACAACGTCCGGGCGTCCTCGGAGCTGTAACACAGCAGCGCCGTGTCCGCGCCGATCGTGACCGAGCGGACCGGTTGGTCGCCCAGTTCGCGCACCACCACGCGCAGCGCCTCAGCCGGTGAACCCGCCGACACCGCCAGCACCCGGACCTCGCGAGATTCGTCGAGACCCAACAGCCGGATCGCGCGTGCCCGCTCCGCGGGTAATTCGTTGTCGGACAACACCAATTCCAGCAATGCGGGGTCGCCCAATCGGACGGTCGATCCTGCCCGCGACGCCGCCATGCGCAGCGCGTGGCGCACCCGGTCTACAAGGACTTCATCGAGTGGATACCCCGCGCCGCCTGCGCGTTCCAGCCGGACCTCGGGCTCGGTCGCCGAGACCCACCGCACGGACACCGGGCATTGCGCGACCGACTCGGCCGACCGGATGACTGTCTCGGCATCGACGCTCGACTCAACCAGCGCGTCGAAATGCGCGACGACCCGCAGCACCGCAGTGGCACCGGAATCCAGCTGGGACAGCCGGATCGGCTCGGGATCCATCAGCCGAGGCTATCGCGGATCCGTCCGGCCGTAGCCTCGCCACGGCAACCTCGGGTGACCTCAGTTGATCGTGAAGCCGCCGTCGACCGCGATGGTCTGTCCGGTGACGTAGCCACCGGCATCCGAGGCCAGCCACAAGACTGAGGCCGCGAGGTCTTCCGGGTCTCCCATCCGACCCAGCACGATGCGGTGCGAGACGCTGTCCAGGTAGCCCGGGCGATACTGCTCGGTCATCTCCGATGCGAAGAAACCGGGTGCGATCGCATTGACCCGGATGCCTTTTCGGCCGCCCCACTGCTGAGCCAGGTCCCGGGTCAGACCGATGAGCCCAGCCTTGCTGGCGGCGTATGCCGCCTGCGGGAGACCCGCTGTGGTCAGGCCCAGGATGCTGGAGATGTTGACGATCGACGAACCCGGCCCCATCACCCGGCCGCAGGCCTGGGCCGCCCAGTATGCCCCGTTGAGGTTGATGTCGATGACCTCCCGGAACTGCTCGGGGGTTTCCCGGGTGGCCGGGTGCGCCGTTCCGATGCCGGCGTTGTTGATCAACACATCGACCCGACCGAAACGCTCCATCGCGGCCTCGACCATTCTGGTCGCCGCCGCCGGGTCGGCGACATCGGTCGCCACCGACAGGGCTGCGCGTCCAGTGGCGGTCACGAGATCAGCCGCCTGCGCGAGCTTCTCCACCCGCCGCGCTGCCAGCACGACGTCCGCGCCGGCCTCGGCGAAGGCCCGGGCGAAATAAACGCCGAGGCCCGAGGACGCTCCGGTCACCACGGCAACCTTGCCGTCCATGCGGAACTTGTCCAGTACGCTCACCCGACTCACCTTTCTCGACTTTTCTCCGGTTACTTCAACGCATTTCGCGCCGCAGCGATGAACTCCGGCGCGGCCTGTGCCGCTTCACCGGCATTCTGCACGTCTTTCGCGCCATGCTGGGCTCGGTGGGTGATTCCTTCGGCGATCACCCCGATCTTGAAGTTCGCCAGCGCCAGGTAGAAGTTCCAGTCGCTCAGGTCCCGGCCGGACAGCCGTGCGTACTCCTCGGCGAGGGCGTCGGCCGACGGCAGGCGTGAACTGGTCCACGCAGCGGGGTGGCCGAACACCAGGTCGAACGCCGGTGACCGGTAGACGCACATCAGGGCGATATCGGTGAGCGGGTCGCCGAGGGTGGAAAGCTCCCAGTCCACAACTGCCCGGATGACGTCCGCCTGCTCGGGATCACAGATGGTGTTGTCGATGCGGAAGTCGCCGTGCACCACCGAGGGTTGCGATGTCTGCGGGATGGAGTCGGCCAGTGCCGCGGCCAGCTTCGTGACATCGTCGGACAGCGCGTCATCGTTGCCGGGCGTCTTGACCAGTTCCCACTGGCGGGCCCACAGGCGCACCTGGCGTTCCAGGAATCCGTCTGGCCTGCCGAAGGATTCGAGTCCGACGGCCCGGTAGTCGACCGCATGCAGATCCACCAGAACTCGCACCAGCGCCGAGGCGTTGGCCGCCAGTTCCGCGTCGGACAAGGTGTCCAGATCGTCCTTGTGGCGGTAGACCCGACCGGTCACGAACTCCGTGACGGTCAATGGCGCACCGCAGACCGTGCCCTCGGCGTCGAGCGCCACGGGTCGCGCGATCGGAACACCGGTTCCGTAGAGCTTGTCGGTGACCACGAATTCACGGCCCACATCGTGAGCCGACGGGGTAAGGCCGCCGAGCGGAGGCCGGCGCACGACCCACGCCGACGATTCGTCGCTGACCTTGAAGGTGAGGTTGGACCGGCCACCGGCGATCAGTTCGACGGTGAGTTCGCCCTGAACCGGAACGTCATTGGCGGCGAGGTATTGCCGCAGGGCAACCGGATCCAGAGCTTCGACCGTCACTGCGCGGCGTCCTTCAATGCGCGTCGAGCCGCCCCGACCCGCCGCTTGGCGATGGCCCAGCGGTGTACCTCGGAGGGGCCGTCGTAAACCCGGAACGGACGCACCTCGCGGGAGAGCCGCGCGGGGGGCAGGTCCTCGGTGACGCCGAGCGCACCGCACATCTGCACGCTGCGGTCGACGATCCGGAAGATCGCCTCGGCGGCGAACGTCTTGGCGATCGATGTCGCATCGCCGGCATTGCCGCCCTGATCCAGTTCCCAGCAGGCGCGCACCAGCAGCGCCCGGGTGGCGGCGATGTCGATTTCGTTGTCGGCCACCATGTTCTGGATCATGCCCAGATCGGCGAGCGACGAGCCGAATGCCTGACGCTCCACGACGTGCGACAGCGCGGTGTCGTGCCCACGGCGCGCGGCGCCGAGCCAGCGCATGACGTGGGTCATGCGCGCGGGCCCGAGGCGCACCTGGGCGTATTCGAAGCCGCGGTCCACCTCGCCGAGCACCGCCTCGTCCGGCACTCGAACGTCGTCGAAGAACACTTCACAGTGGCCGCCCACCATGGACCGGTCCAGGGTCGGGATGTGTCGGCCGACGGTCAGCCCCGCGGTGTCGGCGGGGACCAGGAACATGGTGGCGCCGCCGCGCTGGCCGGGCTCCCCGGAGGTGCGGGCCATGACGATGAAGAATCCGGCGCCGTCGGCACCGGTGATGTACCACTTGCGGCCGCTGATGTACCAATCGCCCGCCCGGCGTTCGGCCTTGGTCGTCAACGCGACCGGGTCCGAACCCGCGCCCGGCCCCGGCTCGGTCATCGCGAACGCAGAACGCACGTCGCCGGCCGCCAGCGGCGCGAGGTAGCGCGCCTTCTGCTCGGGGCTGGCCACCTCCGCCAGCAGATGCACGTTGCCCTCATCGGGGGCAGCGATGTTCACCGCGGCCGGGCCGAACAGTGAATAGCCGGCGGCCTCGAACACCGGCGCCCGGTCGGACATGTTCAGGCCCAGCCCGCCGTATTCGATGGGAGCGTGCGGCGCGAACACGCCCGCTTGGCGAGCTGCCGCCTGCAGTTCCTGCACCGCGGAGTCCCCGCCCGCCGCGGCGATGTCCCCGCCGAAGCGGTCCTCCACCGGCAGAACGACGTCCTCGATGAACGCCCGCGTCTTTTCGACGAGCGCCGACACTTCCGGCGAGTAGCTCAACTCGATCGCCATGACACCCCATCACCACTCTCGCAATGACCGACCGATCACTCGGCCCGAACACTACGGACTGTGACACAGGAGGGCATTTCCCGTCAAAATCGCGCATCAGGGAGCGTCGTCGCCTGCGATATAGTTCAGTATTACTGAACAAGGCCGGAGGTGTTCGTGGCGGTAGCGTCGGAGTGCGGCACTGCGATCCGCGCCGCGCGTCGGGCCCGGGGCCTGACCGTCCGCGACCTTGCGCGGAGCCTGCGGGTCAGCCCGGCCACCATCAGCGCGATCGAGAACGGCAAGACCGGGATCTCGGTGTCGCGGCTCCAAGAGTGTGCCGAGGCACTGGGCGTCACACCGGCCCAGATCTTGGCGGGCACCGTTCCCGCAACGGCAACGCGCCCGAAGCACGTGCGCGCCGATGTCGTCGATTCCGGGCAGCGTGACTGGCGAGGGTTTCCGCCGGTGGCCCTGGACAGCGTCTTGGCCGCGGCTATCGATGCGTTTGTCGAAACCGGCTACCACGGCAGTTCCATGCGGGATATCTCTGCACGCGCGGGCATGAGCGTGCCCGGGATTTACCACCACTACCCCGACAAGCAGACGCTGCTGGTCGCGCTACTCGATCTGACCATGTCCGAACTGCACTGGCGGGTCGCCGCGGCCCGCGCCGACGCCGCAACCGGCCTGCAGGAGGTGCGGCTGGTCGTCGAAGCCCTGGCCTTGTTCCACACCCACCGCCAGAAGCTGGCCTTCATCGGAGCCAGCGAGATGCGCAGCCTTACCGCGACGAATCGGCAACGCATCGCCCACTCGCGAAATCAGCTGCAGCACACCCTCGACGCCGCCATCGACCGCGCCGCTGGGGAGTCTGACGTCGACGTCGCCGATGTTCTCGACCGCCGGATCGCAGGTCGCGCCATCACAACGATGTGCACGTCGCTGCCGCAGTGGTTCAACGCCGACGGTCCCGCCACCCCCGAGGAGACCGCGCGCAGCTACGCCGATTTTGCGGTCGCCCTGCTCACCAAGCCGCGCAGTCCCGGACTGGCTTCCCCCCCACCGGCGCCCGACGGCAGAATGTGACCCGTGTCGGCTACCTGGCAGTTCTGGATCGACCGGGGCGGCACGTTCACCGACATCGTGGCGCGCCATCCCGACGGGCGGCTGTTCACCCACAAACTCCTCTCGGAGAATCCGGAGCAGTACCGCGACGCAGCCGTGGCCGGAATCCGCGCCCTGTTGCAGATCGAGGGCGACGCACCCATTCCGGCCGGGCTGATCGGTGCGGTGCGGATGGGTACGACGGTGGCCACCAACGCCCTGCTGGAGCGCGCCGGTGAGCGGACCCTGTTGGTCATCACCCGGGGCTTCGGCGACGCGCTGCGTATCGCCTATCAGAATCGACCGCACATCTTCGACCGGCACATCGTGCTGCCCGAGCAACTCTACGAACGCACCATCGAGGTCGATGAACGCGTCGCCGCCGACGGGACCGTGCTGCAGGCACCGGATCTGGAGGCCTTGTCCGCACAGCTGCGTGCCGCCCACGCCGACGGTATCGGCGCGTGCGCGGTGGTATGTCTGCACAGCTACCGAAATCCGTTGCATGAAAAGCTCATCGGCGATCTGGCCCGCGAGATCGGCTTCACCCAGATCTCGCTGTCATGTGAGGTCAGTCCGCTGCCGAAACTGATCCCACGCGGCGATACCGCGGTCGTCGACGCCTATCTGTCCCCGGTATTGCGCCGCTATGTGACCCAAGTGGCCGACCAGCTCACCGGTGTGCGGCTGATGTTCATGCAGTCCAACGGGGGGCTGGCGGCGGCGGACCATTTCCGCGGCAAGGACGCGATCCTGTCCGGTCCGGCCGGCGGAATCGTCGGCATGGTTCGGATGTCGGCGTTGGCGGGTTTCGACTCGGTGATCGGTTTCGATATGGGCGGAACCTCCACCGACGTCTCGCATTACAGCGCCACCGGCGGTTCAGCGAGGCTCGACGAAGGAGAGCCGAAGCTGGGACCGCCGCATCGGCCCGGCGGTTCAGCGAGGCTCGACGAAGGAGAGCCGAAGCTGGGACCGCCGCATCAACCCCGCGGTTATGAGCGGGTGTTCACCACCGAGGTCGCCGGCGTGCGGCTGCGCGCACCGATGCTGCACATCCACACCGTCGCGGCCGGCGGCGGCTCGATCCTGCACTTCGACGGCAGCCGGTATCGGGTGGGCCCGGAGTCCGCAGGCGCCGACCCGGGACCGGCCTGCTATCGGCGCGGTGGACCGTTGACCGTCACCGACGCCAACGTCATGCTCGGGCGCATCCAACCAGCCCATTTCCCAGCCGTGTTCGGACCAGCGGGCGACGAACCGCTGGATGCAGCGACGGTCGGTCGATCCTTCGCCGCGCTGGCCGAGGAAATCCTCATCGCCACCGGTGATGACCGCAGCCCCGAGCAGGTCGCCGAGGGGTTCCTGCGCATCGCCGTGGCGAACATGGCCAACGCGGTCAAGAAGATCTCGGTGGCCAGGGGACACGACATCACCCGGTACGCCCTGACCACCTTCGGCGGTGCCGGCGGGCAGCACGCGTGCGCGGTCGCCGACGAACTCGGCATCCGTACGGTCTTGGTGCCGCCGATGGCGGGCGTACTCTCCGCACTCGGGATCGGATTGGCTGACACCACTGTGATCCGCGAGCGCACTGTCGAGACCGAGCTGAATTCGGCCGCCCTCGCCGGGTTGGACCAAGTCGCCAACGACCTGGAGCGACAGACTCGCGCCGAGCTTGCCGCCCAGCACATTCCGGCCGAGCACATCCACGTGGTTCGCCGGGTGCACCTGCGCTACCAGGGCACCGACACGTCCATCCCGGTCGAGCTCGGCGGCGTCGCTGCGATGACGACGGCGTTCGAAGACATCCACCGCAGCATGTACTCGTTCCTGATGGAGCGTGCGCTGATCGCCGAGGCGGTTTCGGTCGAGGCGACCGGCCTCACCGAGCAGCCCGAGCTGTTCGGACTACGCGACGCCGGCACCTCCGGTCATGCCGGCGAAGTGGTACGCCTCTACGCCGGTGGCGCCTGGCACGACGCGCCGCTGCATCAGCGCGACTCGATCAACGACGTGGTGATCGGGCCGGCCATCATCGCCGAGGACAACGCCACCACCGTCGTCGACGACGGCTGGCAGGCCCGGCTCACCCCGGACGGTCAACTGGTATTGCAACGGCTGGTCACGACCGCACCGGCCGCCGCCGGGACCGCAGCCGATCCGGTGCTGCTGGAGATCTTCAACAACCTGTTCATGGCCATCGCCGAGCAGATGGGAACCCGACTGGAGGCCACCGCCCAGTCGGTGAACATCCGTGAGCGGCTGGACTTCTCCTGCGCCGTGTTCGACGCCGACGGCAACCTGGTCGCCAATGCTCCGCATATCCCGGTGCACCTGGGATCGATGGGCGCCACCGTCAAAGAGGTGATCGCCCGCCGGGCCGGGACGATGCGGCCCGGCCAGGTCTATGCGGTCAACGACCCGTACCACGGTGGCACCCACCTACCCGACATCACGGTCGTGACTCCGGTGTACGCCGAAGCCGCGAGCCCAGGCGACCCGGTGCTGTTCTTTGTGGCCTCGCGCGGTCACCACGCCGAAATCGGGGGAACCACACCCGGTTCCATGCCCGCCGACAGCCGGTCTGTGATCGAGGAAGGCGTGCTGTTCGACAACTGGCTGCTGGTCGACGACGGCCACTTCCGCGAGACGCCGACCCGGGACCTTCTCACCGGGGCGACCTACCCCTCGCGCAGCCCGGACACCAACCTCGCCGATCTGCGTGCGCAGGTCGCTGCGAACCAAAAGGGCATCGACGAGATCCGTTCGATGATCGCCCATTTCGGTCTGGATGTGGTGCAGGCCTACATGCGCCACGTTCAGGACAACGCCGAGGAGCCAGTGCGCCGGGTCATCGATTCCCTCGACGCCGGGGAGTACCCCTATGAGATGGACTCCGGCGCGACGATCGCGGTGCGGGTCAGCGCCGACCGCGCGGCGCGGGCGCCCACCATCGACTTCGACGGGACTTCGCCGCAGTTGGCGACGAACTTCAACGCGCCGTCGTCGGTGGCCACCGCAGCGGTGCTCTACGTGTTCCGCACACTGGTAGCCGAGGACATCCCGATCAATGACGGGTGCCTGCGCCCGCTACGGATCACGATCCCGGACGGCACCCTGTTATCGCCGGCCTACCCGGCGGCGGTGGTCGCCGGAAACGTCGAGACGTCCCAGGCCATCACCGGCGCCCTGCTGGCTGCACTGCGAGTGCAGGCCGAAGGCTCCGGGACCATGAACAACGTCACGTTCGGCAATGCCGGCCACCAGTACTACGAGACGCTCGGCTGTGGGTCGGGTGCGGGCGAGGGTTTCGACGGCGCCTCGGTGGTGCAGACCCACATGACCAACTCGCGGCTCACCGATCCCGAGGTGTTGGAGATGCGTTTCCCGGTGTTGTTGCGCGAGTACGCGATCCGGCACGGCAGCGGCGGGGCTGGACGGTGGCGCGGCGGTGATGGCGGTGTGCGCAAGATCGAGTTCCGTGAGCCGATGACCGTCAGCGTGCTGACGGGTCACCGGCGAGTCGCCCCCTACGGTATGGCCGGCGGCCACACCGGCGACTTGGGACGTAACCGGGTGGACCGCGCGGACGGCACCGTGACCGAGTTGGCCGGCTGCGATTCCACCGACCTTGGTCCCGGCGACGTGCTGGTGATCGAGACTCCCGGCGGCGGTGGGTATGGCGAGCCCGCGTGATCGCGGGTTAATCTCACGCCATGCGAGACCAGTGGAGCCGGCGTGGTTTCTTCGGCCTCTGCGGCGCGGCCGGTGCCACCGCGCTGCTGGCGTCCTGCTCGTCGGAGGAGCACCCCGACGACGGCGCATCCGGTCCGGTCACCATCGCCCACATCTTCGGTGAGACCACCATTCCGGAACCGCCCAGCCGGGTGGTCTGTGCCGGTTACACCGGGCAGGACGACCTGCTGGCGCTCGGTGTCGTTCCCATCGCGGTGACGAACTGGTTCGGCGACCAGCCGTTTGCGGTGTGGCCCTGGGCGCTGCGACAGCTCGGAGATGCCAAACCGGTGGTGCTGAACTTGGACAACGGGATTGCGGTCACCCAGATCGCCGACCTCAAGCCGGATCTGATCATCGCGACGAACGCCGGAGTGGACGCCGACACCTATCAGAAACTGTCGGCGATCGCGCCAACCGTGCCGCAGTCGGGCGGTGACGCCTTCTTCGAACCCTGGAAGGTGCAGGCCGCCGCCATCGGCAAGGCGGTGCACCGCAGTCAGCAGATGCAGTCGCTGATCGACGGTGTCGACAGCGCGTTCACCGACGTCGCCACCGCGCACCCAGGCTTCAAGGGCAAGAAGGTGCTGCTGTTGGCCGGCCGACTGGACCAGGGCAATGTCAGCGCCGCCACCGGCTGGCGAACGGCGTTTCTGTCCCAGATGGGGTTGACCGTCGCCGATGCACCCACGGTGATCGAGCGCGACCGGATCGGCTCTGCCCTCGGCGGCGCGGACGTGCTGATCTGGACCACCGAGAGCGACGACGAGCGCACGGCGCTGCTGGCCGATCCGGACATCTCCGGGTTCGAATCCCGCAGCGTCTTCACCACCAAGGACCAGGCCGGTGCGATCGCCTTCGCCTCCCCGCTGAGCTACCCGCTGGTGGCCGGGCAACTACCGGCACTGCTCGCCAAGATCACCGGCTAGGGACCAACTCTGCGCGTTCAGTAAGACCGCTCTGGCATACCCCGCAGAATTGTGTTCTGCGTCACTATTTGGTGCCATTCGGGACTACGGTCGTGGCATGAGCGTGGCATTGGATTTCACGGATCTCACCCAGACCGACAGCATCCACGACTACGGCGACAGCGCCTTGCTGCTGCAGTTCGACTCCACCACCGACGTGCTGGCATGGACCGCTGCGCTGCGGTCCGCCGCGCTGCCCGGCGTTGTCGACATCGTCCCGGCGTCGCACACGGTGTTGGTGAAAGCGGCCGCACCCCGGTACCGGGCCGGAGTCCGGCGACGCCTGACCACTCTGGACATTGACCCCGACGCGGCCCGGACTCGCGCCCCGGATGGCCCCGCCGATGTGGTGGTCGACGTCATCTACGACGGGCCGGACCTGACCGCGGTGGCCGAGCACACCGGACTGAGCGTTGCCCAGGTGATCAATGCCCATACCGCGACGCCTTGGTTGGTGGGGTTCGGCGGATCCACACCGGGTTTCGCCTACCTGCTCGGCGGCGATCCCAGGCTGCAGGTACCCCGCCGCGCCGAGTTGCGTGCCGCGGTTCCAGCCGGCTCGGTGGCGCTGGCCGGCCAGTTCAGCGGCATCTATCCGCGTCAGTGGCCGGGCGGCTGGCAGTTGATCGGCCACACCGACGCAGTGCTGTGGGACCTAGATCGTCCCGCCCCGGCGCTGTTGACGCCGGGCCTGTCCGTGCAATTCCGGGCCGCGTGATCGCCATGACAACCACCCTGGAAGTTCTGCACACCGGCCCGCTGGCCCTGGTCGAGGATCTGGGCCGGGCCGGGTTGGGGCACCTCGGCGTCAGCCGGTCCGGCGCCGCCGATCGGCGCTCGCACAAGCTGGCCAACCGCCTGCTGGCCAATCCCGACGATCGAGCCACCATCGAGGTGGCATTCGGCGGATTGTCCGTGCGAGTCCGCGGCGGCGACGTGGACATCGCGGTCACCGGCGCCGACACCGACCCGAATGTCAACGGAGTCAGCTTTGGCACCAACAGCATTCAGCATGTCCGCGACGGCCAGGTGGTCTCCTTGGGCAGGCCGCGATCGGGACTGCGCAGCTATCTGGCAGTACGGGGCGGCATCGATGTCACCCCGGTGCTGGGCTCCCGCAGTTACGACGTGATGGGCGAGATCGGCCCCGCCCCATTGCGCGACGGCGACGTGCTGCAGATCGGCGAACGGACCGGCCACTACCCCGAGATCGACCAGGCGCCGGTGGCAACCATTCCCGACAACGTGGTCGAGTTACGGGTGACACCCGGGCCACGCGACGACTGGTTCGTCGACCCCGACATCATGGTGCGGACCAACTGGCTGGTGAGTAACCGCAGCGACCGCGTGGGCATGCGCTTGGTGGGGATGCCGCTGGAATACCGTTGGCCGGAACGGCAATTGCCCGCCGAAGGTGCTGACCGCGGCGCAATCCAGATCCTGCCGAACGGTTTCCCGATAATCCTGGGCCCCGACCATCCGGTGACCGGTGCCTACCCGGTGGTCGGGGTGGTGGTCGATGAGGACATCGACACCTTGGCCCAGGTCCGACCCGGGCAGACCGTGCGGATGCACTGGTCTCGGCCCCGCCAGCAGCCAGCCGCACGCTCGGCCTGGTAGGCCGGTCGGGTGCCCGGCCAGGTTCATACCGCCCGCCTGATCCACACCAGCGATCTGGACGACGAGACCCGCCGCGGCGCCCATCGGCTGGTCACCGAAGCCTCCGGGGGCACGCTTTCCGACGCCGACTGGCAGCACGCACTCGGCGGCATGCACGCGTTGATCTGGCACCACGGCGTCCTGATCGCCCACGGCTGCGTGATCCGGCGCCAACTGCTCTATCGCGGCAGATCTCTGCGGTGCGGCTATATAGAAGCCGTCACCGTCCAGGCCGATCACCGGGAGCGGGGCCTGGGCACCGCGGTGCTTGAGGCGTGCGAACAGGTGGTCCGCGGCGCCTTCGAACTCGGCGCGCTCAGTTCGCCAGGTATCAGCCGCCGGCTCTACACCGCGCGGGGATGGTTGCTGTGGCGCGGACCCACGGCCGTCCTGGCCCCGACCGGGCCGGTGCGCACCCCCGAGGCAGACGGAACCGTGTTTGTCATGCCCGTGGAGACCGATCTGGACACCACCGCCGAGCTGACGTGCGACTGGCGCGACGGGAGGGTCTGGTAGCCAAACGGTTAACGGCCGGTAGACAAACGGTGTATGCCCGGCGGCCGAGCGGTCGGCGGACCACGCCGCGCCCGATCCCTGGACTGTTCATAAGAATCAGCCGTGCGATTGGGGCGTCGTCCGGATTGATTGTTAACTTAATATTGCGTGAAGCTCACCGCCGAACCGGCTCTCTAACGCGCGCTTTGCGACCGACCCCCTCCTGCGGGGATATTTCCCGGGCTCTGACCTGGCCAAACAGAGTGCATTGGCGGTACGGACGCCCCACGCCCCGCCCTCGGACACTTCGGGCGCAGGGCCGGATTTTGTGGCTCCCTGCCACTCTGCTGCCAATCGTCACAGGGGCCCGACTTCGAGGCGACGCCCAACGAAAGTGGCCTTATGGTGTGACCGTCACGGCTTGCCCCGGCCCTGTACGGTCCCCCTCTCGAAAGATGCACCCTCATGCTGTACGAGTTCTGGCACAACTTCACCCACAACTTGTTCAAGCCACTGTTGCTTTTCTTCTACATGGGCTTCCTCATCCCACTGCTGAAGATCCAGTTCGAGTTCCCCTATGTGCTGTATCAGGGCTTGACGTTGTATTTACTGCTGGCCATCGGCTGGCATGGCGGCGAAGAGCTCGCCACCATCGACTCATCGAGCATCGGTGGCGTCCTGGGCTTCATGGTGCTGGGCTTCGCCACCAACTTGATCATCGGATTCGTCGCCTACTGGTTGCTGACCCGGATGACCAAGATGAGACGTGTCGACCGCGCCACCGTCGCCGGGTACTACGGGTCCGCCTCCGCCGGCACTTTCGCCACCTGCCTTGGCGTGCTCGCCACACTGGACATCGCGTTCGACGCCTACATGCCGGTGATGCTGGCTGTGATGGAGATACCGGGCTGCATCGTGGCCCTGGCCCTGGTGTCACGCCTGCGGGCACGCGGAATGGACGCCCGCGGCAACATGCCCGACGAGCCCGGCTACAACAAGAAGGTCAGCCGGCAACTCGTCGCCGCCACCGCCCAGGTAAACGGAGCGCACACCACGACACGGCATGACCAGGGGATCCAAGACGAAATCGACCTCGCACTGGAGAGGCAGGAGCACGTCGCGCCGAGCGCAGCGACGGTGACTACGCCCTCGGCACCGCCCAGCGGAGCGCTGCTGCGGGAGGTACTGCTCAACCCGGGGCTCTACCTGCTGTTCGGTGGGATCCTCATCGGCTTCGTCGGCCGCCTGCAGGGAGCCTCGGTCATCGAAGACGGTGACCACGTCTTCGTCACCGCATTCCAGGGGATGCTGTGCCTCTTCCTGCTCGAAATGGGGATGACGGCCTCACGCAAGCTCAAGGACCTGCGGTCCGCGGGACGCGGTTTGATCGTCTTCGGGTTGTTGGCACCCAATCTCTTTGCGACAGCCGGAATTTTCCTCATTCATACCTATTCGCAAGTCACCGGCACCCATTTTGAGGACGGCAGCTACGTGCTGTTCGCGGTGTTGTGCGGCGCGGCTTCCTACATCGCCGTCCCGGCGGTGCAACGAATGGCGATACCTGAGGCCAGTCCGACGGTTCCACTGGCCGCATCTCTGGGCCTGACGTTCTCCTATAACGTGACCATCGGGATACCGCTGTATCTCCAGATTGCGAAGGCCGTCAACGTCTGGCTTCCAGTGAGCTGACAGAAGGTTCCAACCGAACACAACGCTTCGCCATTCGGCCTGTCAACCAGGCGAAATATCCTGTGCACTCGGGTAATACGTGACGTGGGCCACTCACAGGCCGTGAGTCCAACGCATTTTCAGGTTCTGCTCTGCCACTTGCCAGATCTGCTCGGTAGGTTCGCACACCGTCCATCCTGATGCGAGATTCTTCGTGTCGTGGTGTTCCAGAGCCTGAGGAGACCGCATGACGAACCGCCACATCAGTAATTTCGATCCTGAGGACTCCGCAGCCTGGGAGGCCGGTAATGCCGCCATCGCACGGCGCAACCTGATCTGGTCCACCGTCAGTACGCATGTCGCGTTCTCCATCTGGTCGCTGTGGTCGGTGGTGGTGCTGTTCATGCCCGAGTCGGTCTACGGCATCAAGGCCGGCGACAAGCTGCTGCTGGCCGCGGTCGCCACTCTGGTCGGTGGATGCGTCCGGGTGCCGTATGTGCGAGCGACTGCGAAGTTCGGCGGCCGGGACTGGGCGGTGTTCTCGTCGCTGATTCTGCTGGTCCCGACCGTAGGAACGCTGCTGCTACTGGCCAAACCCGGCCAGCCGCTGTGGATGTATCTAGTGTGCGCAGCGCTGACCGGGCTGGGTGGCGGCAACTACGCTGCAGCACTGGCTAACGTCGATGCCTTCTACCCCCAGCGCCTCAAGGGCGTCGCACTCGGGCTGTGCGGCGGCATCGGCAACCTCGGGGTGGCGGCCATCCAGCTGGTCGGACTGTTGGTTCTGGCCACCGTCGGCAACACCCGGCCGGAATTGGTCTGCGCGATCTACCTGGTCCTGCTTGCCGCGGTCGGTGTGTGCTCAGCGCTGTGGATGGACAACCTCGACCACGGTATGGAAGAGGTGGGCAGCATCCGATCGATCCTGTCGGTCTCAGACAGCTGGATCGTGTCGGCTCTGTACTGCGCAGCGTTCGGCTCGTTCATCGGCTTCGCATTCGCGTTCGCCCAAGTGCTGCACGAAACGTTCGAGAAGGCCGGCCACAGCCCCGCCGAGGCTGCGCTCTACGCCGCGCGAATTGCATTCCTGGGACCGCTGTTGGGCGCCTTGGCCCGCATCTACGGCGGCCGGGTGGCCGACCGCCGCGGCGGCGGCCGCGTCACCTTCGCGGTGTTCCTGGGCATGGTCCTCGCCTCTGCGGTACTGGTTGTCACCAGCACTGTCGACGACCACAACAGTCGGGCCACCACATCGACGATCGTGCTCTACGTCGCCGCATTCATGGTGCTGTTCATCCTGGCCGGGATGGGCAACGGTTCGGTGTTGAAGATGATCCCGTCGATCTTCGAGGCCCGCAGCCGGTCGCTGGACGCCGACGAAGCCGAGCGCCGGCATTGGGCACGTTCGCACTCCGGTGCCCTGATCGGGTTCTCCACCGCGGTCGGCGCGCTCGGCGGGGTCGCCATCAACCTGATCCTGCGTCAGGCCTACGCCAGCTCCGGTACCGAGACACCGGCATTCTGGGTCTTCCTGGCGTCATACGGCGCCGCTGCGGGATTGACCTGGGCGATGTACCTTCGGCGGCCTCCGCGGGCGCGAGGCGCCCACAGCGCCGATGTTCCAGTCGGCACCGAGAAAATCTCGGCGTGACCTGGAACACGGGCCGCAACGGAGCAACGACTCCGAAATGGGTCGGTAACACGGATGAAATCGACTGGGGCTAAATCTTATACATGAGTACCGCCGTTTACGCCGCCGGTCACCGTATTGAGATCGAGGAAAGCCGGGTTCTCGTGGACGGGATGGTCAAGCCGGTCTCTCCAGCCGGCCTGGCTGCCCTGCGTGCCCTGGCGCACCGTCCGGGCAACGTCGTTCCCCGGGACACCCTGCTGCGCGCACTTCCGGGGCGCGGCAACAGCATGCACGCCGTCGAGTCTGCCGTACTCCGGCTCCGAACGGCGCTGGGAGACAGCCAGATCGTCGCCACGGTAGTCAAGCGGGGGTACCGACTCGCCGTCGACAGCGAGCAGGGCGCAGCATGATCCCCATCCTGGTCGCGCACGGCACCCGCCAGCCCGACGGGGTCCTCATGATCGGTGAACTCGCCGACCGGGTCAGCGCCTTGTTGGCGCAGCCCGTCAGAGTGGCATTCGTCGACGTACTGGGGCCCAGCCCCGCGGAGATCCTTGCCGCCGAGGCCGAGAGCGGCCGGGGGGCGATCCTGGTACCCGCCTTTCTGGCCCGCGGCTACCACGTCGGCGTCGACGTACCCACTCAGGTCGCGGCCAGCGGGCACCCCGACGTCACGATCACTCCAGCACTGGGACCCGACCCTCATGTTGTCGCAGTGGTCGCCGCTCGGCTGACCGAATCAGGCTGGCGCCCTGGAGACTCGGTGGTTCTCGCCGCCGCCGGCTCATCAGATCCGGTCGCGCGGACTGACCTGACCCATGCAGCGGAGATGCTGTCTGGGCTGATCGGTTCGCCCGTCACTGTGGCGTTCGCCGCCACCGGTGGCCCCAGTGTCCCCGAAGCCGTCGCCGCCTTGCGCAGCCAAGGCGCCTCGCGGGTGGTGATCGCGTCGTACTTGTTGGCAGACGGCCTTTTCCAGCGCCGCCTGCACAACGCCGGGGCGGATCTGGTGACCGAGCCATTGGGCACGCATCCCGGGATCGCGCGAGTCGTCGCTGACCGGTTCATCACTGCCCACACGCGGATTCCGGTGCGATAACGCTTCTTTCTGCAGCGGTCCGGGTCGGCGCGAAGTACCGCCGACACCAGACATTGTTAATCCCTTTCTGACTCCGCCATGTTGATCGGCGATCTGCGCTTCCTCCACGTTTGCCGGACGCGCTCTGCGCCTCACACCCGGCCCATAGCGCCGTGAGGAGAAGTTCACGGGCGGGTCACCTTGTGCAGCATGGCGGTAACGAAACATTTCTACGGTGACCACATGGCTCGTTCACACGTAATCACCCAGTGGGATCCCGAAGACACCGTGGCCTGGACGGCCGGCAACGACAAGATTGCCCGGCGCAACCTGATCTGGTCGACAGTTGCTGAGCACGCCGGCTTCTCGATCTGGTCGATCTGGTCGGTGATGGTGCTGTTCATGCCGGAGTCGGTGTACGGCTTCAGCGCCGGCGACAAGTTCCTGCTGGCAGCCACGGCTACGTTCGCCGGCGGCGTGCTGCGCATACCGTATTCGCTTGCCACCGCGGCCTTCGGCGGCCGCAACTGGACGATGTTCTCCGCGCTGGTGCTGTTGATCCCGACCATCGGAATGATGGGCCTGCTGGCTCATCCGGGTCTGCCGCTGTGGCCGTACCTGCTGTGCGCGGCACTTACCGGCCTGGGCGGCGGTAACTTTGCCGCCTCAATGACCAATGTGAACGCGTTTTACCCGCACCGGCTCAAGGGCTGGGCGTTGGCGGTCAATGCCGGAGGCGGCAACCTGGGGGTTCCGCTGATCCAGCTGGTCGGATTGGCCGTGCTGGCCACCGTGGGTAACCGCCAGCCGTATTGGGTGTGTGCGATCTATCTGGTCTTCCTTGCGTTCGCGGCAATCGGCGCAGCGCTGTTCATGGACAATCTCGACGGTCAAAGGGCCGACTTAACCGCGATGCGCTCGATCCTTCCCGAGCTCGACACCTGGATCGTCGCACTGCTTTACATCGGCACATTCGGCTCCTTCATCGGATTCTCGTTCGCGTTCGGCCAGGTCCTGCAGATCAGCTTTGTGGGCAGCGGCCAGAGCCCCGCCCAGGCTTCCTTGCACGCCGCTCAAATCGCCTTTTTGGGTCCGCTTTTGGGATCGCTGTCGCGGATCTTCGGCGGGCGCCTGGCCGATCGCCTCGGCGGCAGTCGAGTCACGTTGGCCGCTTTCGGCGGGTTGTTCGCAGCCTCCGGGTTGCTTGTTGGCGTGAGCACCCTGGACAGCAACAGCACCGGTCCCACGACCGGCGCTGTCATGGTGGGCTACGTCATCGGCTTTGTGGCGCTGTTCATCGTGTCCGGAATCGGCAATGGCTCGGTGTACAAGATGATTCCGTCGGTCTTCGAGGCCCGCAGTCACCGAATGGGTATGACCGAAAGCGACCGGCGGCACTGGGCGCGAGCCATGTCGGGGGCGCTGATCGGGTTTGCCGGTGCGATTGGAGCTTTGGGCGGCGTGGGAATCAATCTGGCTCTGCGCCAGTCGTATATCACCAGCGGCTCGGCTACGACAGCGTTCTGGATCTTCCTGGTGGGTTATGTCGGGGCCGCGGCGCTGACCTGGCTGAGGTATGTGCGTCGGCCGTTCTTCGCTACGCAACCGGCTCGGGCCGCGTTGGCGCCGGCCTAAGGTGTCCACGTTGCTGAGCGGCTACCGGGTCGCAGTGACGTCAGCGCGCCGCGCGGACGAGCTCTGCACCCTGCTGCGGCGCCACGGCGCCTCCGTCTGCGCAGCGCCAGCCATCACCATGATCGACTTGACCGACGACGTTGTATTGCACGGGCGCACCGAATCATTGATCGAGACACCGCCCGACGTCCTGGTTGTGACGACCGCCATGGGCTTCCGCGGCTGGATCGCCGCCGCCGAAGGATGGGGCATCGCCGACCGGCTGATCGCAGCCCTGACCACCGCTCGCATCGTGGCCCGCGGGCCGAAGGCAGTCGGCGCAGTGCGCACTGCGGGCCTGCCCGAGGAGTGGTCGCCCGACTGCGAATCGTCAGCCGCGATGGTCGATTACCTGAAGTCCGACATTGCCGGCTCCCGCATGGCGGTACAGCTGCACGGCACCACCGGGGACTGGGATCCTGCCCCTGAGCTGCTCGACCAATTTCGCAGGGCGGGAGCCGAAGTACTGCCCATTCCGGTCTACCGGTGGCGGCCGGCCCAGCCGGGCGGGGAATTCGACCAGCTCACCGCTCAGATCGCGCAACGCCAATTCGACGCGGTCAGCTTCACTTCGGCCGCCGCCGTGATGGCGACACTGACTCGTGCGGCCGATCTCGGTATCTCCGATGCGCTGCTACGGGCTCTGCGGTCCGACGTACACGCGATGTGCGTCGGACCGTTGACGGCGCGGCCGCTCGCGCTCTTGAACGTCCCGACCTATTCTCCGCCGCGAATGCGGTTGGGGGCGTTGGCTCGTCATATCATCGACGAGTTGCCCCGGCTGCGCACCCTTACCCTGCACGCTGCCGGCCATCGAATCGAAGTCCGCAGCAGCTGCGTGATGGTCGACGGGGCGGCCAAGCCGATGTCGCCCTCGAGCATGGCTACGCTACGGGCGCTGGCTCACCAGCCCGGTCAAGTCGTCTCACGGCAGACCCTCCTCGAAGCGCTGCCCGGCAACGGCGCCAACACCCATGCGGTGGAGACCGCAATTTTGAGGCTGCGAACAACCCTGGGCGACAAGAATATTGTCGCCACCGTTGTCAAGCGAGGCTATCGCCTGGCAGTGGACGAGATCGACCAAGTGGCCGGCTAAGCGACGGCCCTCCGCGGGATGCTCTGGCCGACCTGCACGTAGCCGTCCTCGCTGATCCGAGTCGGGTACACCGGCACCGAGACGCTCGGGTCATCCAGGCAGCTACCGTCGTCGAACGCAAATGCCTGCTTCTTCAACGGGGAGATGACCGAAAGCCGGCCGCCGCGGTCGCCCACGATTCCGCGGGACAGCACCGCAGCCCGGAAGAACGGGTCGATGTTGCACACCGCGCGGACCGAGCCGTCGTCAAGCCGGAACAATGCCGCCTGCTCACCGTTGGCGAGCAAGACGCCCACGCCGAGCCCGGGAATCAGACTGTCGTAGCGGCAGGCGGTGGTCCAGGTTTCGATCTTGCTGGTGCTCATGATTCCTCCTCGGATGAACGCAGGACAGGGACGGGTAACGGGATCTTGCGGCCGTCGCGCACGGTGAACGCGACGGTTGGGTCTTCGGCATCGGGGGCGTTGACGAAAGAGACGAATCGCGACAGCTTCTCCGGGTCGTCGAGAACGCCCTTCCACTCGTCGGTGTAGTTGTCGACGTGGCGGGCCATCTCCGCCTCGAACTCGGCGGCCAGTCCCAGGGAGTCGTCGCAGACGACCTCGCGGACGTGGTCGAGGCCGCCTTCCATCGCCTCGATCCACGGTGCGGTGCGCTGCAGCCGATCAGCCGTGCGAATGTAGAACATCAGGAACCGGTCGACGTAGCGGAACACGGTCTCGGTGTCGAGGTCACTGGCGAGCAGCTGGGCATGCTTGGGCGACATGCCACCATTGCCGCCGACGTAGAGGTTCCAACCGATCTCGGTGGCGATCACACCGACGTCTTTACCGCGCGCCTCGGCGCACTCCCGGGCGCAGCCCGAGACGCCCATCTTGATCTTGTGCGGCGCGCGCAGCCCGCGGTAGCGCAGCTCCAGGTCGATGGCCAGCTTCACGGAGTCCTGCTGCCCGTAGCGGCACCAGTCGCTGCCCACGCAGCTCTTCACCGTCCGCAGCGACTTGCCGTACGCCTGACCGGATTCCATGCCGGCATCGACCAACTTGCGCCAGATGGCGGGCAGCTGGTCCACCCGGGCACCGAACATGTCGAT
The DNA here is from genome assembly GCA_964292075.1 of uncultured Mycolicibacter sp. Lineage (GTDB taxonomy): Bacteria > Actinomycetota > Actinomycetes > Mycobacteriales > Mycobacteriaceae > Mycobacterium. The sequence goes on along the minus strand of CAXYUC010000003.1, from coordinate 13,094 downwards.
GCGCTGCCCGCCGGTGATCTTGGTGTAGAGGCCGAATTCCTGGGCGATCTGGCCGATCAGGATCAGGTGCTCGGGCTTGATCTCACCGCCGGGCACCCGCGGGACCACCGAGTAGCTGCCGTTGCGCTGAATGTTGGCCAGGAAGTGGTCGTTGGTGTCCTGCAGCGCCGCCTGCTCGCCCTCGAGGATGTGCTCGGACCCGGTGGACGCCAGGATGGAGGCGACGGTGGGCTTGCAGATATCGCAGCCGTAGCCGGTTCCGAACCGCTCCAGCAGTTCGGAAAAGGTGCGGATTCCGGTGACCTGCACGATCTCGAAGAGCTCCGCGCGGGACTGGGCGAAGTGCTCGCACAACGCCTTGGACTGCTCCACTCCCTGGGCGACCAGCAGCTCTTTGAGCAGCGGGATGCACGATCCGCACGACGTTCCCGCCTTGGTGCAGTCCTTCAGGGCCTGCACGTCGTGGCAACCGCCGGCGATCGCGTCGCACAGCTGGTCCTTGCTGACGTTGTTGCAGGAGCAGATCTGCGCCGCCCCGGGCAGTGCACTGATCCCCAGCGCGGTCTTGCCATCACCGGAGCCGGCCGGGGCGATCAAGTCCAGCGGATCGCCGGGCAACTCAGCGCCGACCATGGGACGCAGCACGCCGTAGGACGAGGCGTCGCCGACGAGGATCCCGCCGAGCAGAGTCTTGGCGTCATCGGAGAGCACCAGTTTGGCGTAGGTACGCTTCACCGGGTCGTTGACCACGACCGACAGCGAGTTCTCGGTCGCCCCCATCGCGTCGCCGAAGCTGGCCACGTCGACACCGAGCAGCTTGAGCTTGGTGGACATGTCGGCCTCACCGAATTCGGCCACCCCCTCCAGCAGGCGGTCGGCGACCACCTCGGCGCTGGTGTAGCCGGGTCCGACCAAGCCGTAGCAGACACCTTCGATGGCGGCCACCTCGCCGATCGCGTACACGTCCGAATCGCTGGTCCGACAGGACAGGTCGGTCAACACACCGCCACGCTCGGCGATGGCCAGGCCGGCCTCGCGAGCCAGTTCGTCGCGCGGGCGCACCCCGGCGGCGAAGATCACCAGCCCGGCCTCGATCGCGGTGCCGTCGGACAGCTGCACCCGCAGGCTGGGCGAACCGTATTGGTGGGTCAGTTGCTCGATGGACGCGGTACCCACGCCGACGTGCACCGCGATACCGAGGTCCGAGATCATCCGGCTCAGCAGCACACCGCCGGCGTCGTCGAGCTGTTGCGGCATCAGTCGCGGCGCCATCTCGACGATGTGCGGTTCGATCCCGGACGCGCGCAGCGCGTTGGCGGCCTCCAGCCCCAGCAGCCCGCCCCCGATCACCACTCCGGCCCGGCTGTTACCGGCTTCCAGCATGCATTCGATGTCGGCCCGGATTCCGTCCAGATCGTCCAGGGTCCGGTAGACGTGGCAGCCAGGCAGATCGTGGCCCGGCACCGGGGGGACGAACGCCCGCGACCCGGTCGCCAGCACCAGGGTGTCGTAGCCGTAACGCTGTCCATCCACGGCGAGCACCGACTTGTCGGCCAGGTCGACTTTCTCGACCCGGGTGCTCAGCATCAGCCGCACCTGCTCGTCGTCGGCGTAGTCATTGCCCGGCAGCGCCAGCCGGGACCGGTCCCACCCATCGGTGTAGGCGGTCAACCCAACCCGGTCGTAGGCGGGATCGGACTCCTCGGCGAGCACCGTGACCCGCCAGTTGCCACCGCCAGACCGGCTGCGCAGGGCCTCCACGAAGCGGTGCCCCACCATGCCGTGGCCGACCACGACAAGGTCCTTGACGGCGCGCGGGGTTTCGATCGTGGTCATAACGAAAAGACTAGGCAATCAACCATTGCCGGAATATCGCTGCACGTTACAAGTATGTGAAGGTGTGCTCACGCGGCTGTGAGACTCATCACGACGGCCCGTTCCGACGTGCTCGTTTCACTCTCGGCGAACACGGAACTTTAGCGCAGTCGACTCAAGTTTCATCCGGTGACGGACCGGTACCCGACCGGCACGCAAGCAACCACCGCAAGGAGACCCCCATGAGCACCCTGACCCTGTGGCAGCGTCCATTCAAGTCCCATGCAAGCCACCCCTTCAGCCCCGCCTTCGACACCGACCGCTGGGTCCGCAACTTCGTCAACCCGGCCACGGCCAGCGACTGGCGGGCGCCCGCGGTGAGCGGGTTCCGGCCGGCCGCTGAGATCACCAAGGACGGCGATGACGCGGTGATCCGGCTTGACCTGCCGGGCATCGACGTCGACAAGGACGTGACGGTCGAGCTCGACGGCGGTCGCCTGGTGGTGCGCGGCGAACGCCGCGACGAGCACGCCGACACCGACGACGCGACCACCAATCGCACGCTGCACGAGGTGCGCTACGGCGCGTTCCGCCGCTCGTTCGCGGTTCCGGCGCACGTCACCGGCGACGCCGTGACGGCATCGTACGACGCCGGCGTACTCACGGTCCGGGTAGCGGGCGTGTACGCGGGCACCCAGCCGCAAAGTATCGCCATCACCAAGTAGGCCGGCTAGGCCCGTCAGACCCGAAAACCCCTGCACACGCCCGTGTGTGGGGGTTTTCGGCGTCCAACGCGTCCCGCGCACAACGTGATCTGTCTCACGTTCCGTTCCTCATGTGACTAGCATCGGGTGAACGTACTGTGATCCGTACCACCCGAGGAGGTCTGGTGTCGAGCACTACCGAACTCGCCGAACTGCACACCCTGATTGGGGACCTGCGGCGTTGCGTGCTGGGGCTGAAGACCCGGTTCGGTGACATTCCCGGAATGCGCCGCATCGAACTGGATGCGGAGCGCATCCTCACCGATGTTCAACTCCTCGAATCCGATGCCGGAGAGATGGACTTGGAGCGTTGGGCGGCCGAGCGGTCGAACGAGAAGATCGCCATCCCCGACACGGAATACGACAGCGAATTCTGGCGTGACGTCGACGACGAGGGCGTCGGCGGCCAAGGCAGGTACTGACCCACACCGGGTGCTGCTTGCGGCCAAGGGGCGCCCTCCGACGAACTAAGCCGAAGGGAACCCCACCAGATGAGCGCACCCGCCGTGAACCGTCCCGGCGTCTTCTCGGCGACTCGCGCACGGATCGCGAATCGCACGCTGCGTACCGACCGCTGGTGGCTCTCACCGCTGCGGGTGAACCTCGGGCTGGACGCGTTCATCATCTATGCGACCATCCGGTCGTTCTGGGGCAGCGCCTACTGGGTTGACAAGTACCACTACCTGACGCCGTTCTACTCGCCGTGCATCAGCGCGTCGTGTGTGCCCGGCTCAAGCCACCTGGGCGTCTGGTTGCCGGACTTCCCTCGGTGGATTCCCTTGGGGGCGTTGGTTTTGCCCTTTCTGCTCTGTTTCCGGCTCACCTGCTACTACTACCGGAAGGCCTATTACCGCGCCTTCTGGCAGTCGCCGACGGCGTGCGCGGTACCCGAACCTCGCGCCCACTACACCGGCGAGACGCGCTTTCCGCTGATCCTGCAGAACAGCCACCGCTACTTCTTCTATGCCGCGTTCGCGCTGGCCGCACTCAATACCTATGACGCGTTCGCCGCGCTGCACTCCGACGACGGGCCCGGCGGATTCGGGTTCGGCGTGGGCAACATCGTGTTGTTCGCGAATGTGGCAATGCTCTGGGCCTACACCGGCGGCTGCCATTCCTGCCGGCACGTATTCGGCGGCCGGCTCAACCACTTCTCCAAACACCCGGTCCGCTACTGGTTCTGGACGAAGATCAGCTGGTTCAACGGCCGGCACCAGCAGTTCGCCTGGATCACCCTGGGCACGCTGGCGTTCACCGACCTCTACGTCGCCCTGGTGTCCAGCGGCGTCATCACCGATTTCCGGTTCGTCGGCTAAGTGCCGCGATCACACGAAGGGTTAACGAGAATTCATGGTTGAAGTGCAGCGGCACTCCTACGACGTGGTCGTGATCGGTGCCGGCGGCGCTGGCCTGCGCGCGGTGATCGAAGCCCGCGAACAGGGCCTGAGCGTTGCGGTGGTGTGCAAGTCGCTGTTCGGTAAGGCGCACACTGTGATGGCCGAGGGCGGTTGCGCCGCGTCGATGGGCAATGTCAACGCTAAAGACAACTGGCAGGTGCACTTCCGCGACACCATGCGCGGCGGGAAGTTCCTCAACAACTGGCGGATGGCCGAACTGCACGCCCGGGAGGCACCGGAGCGGGTGTGGGAGTTGGAGACCTACGGTGCGCTGTTCGACCGCACCAAAGACGGAAAGATCAGCCAGCGCAACTTCGGTGGCCACACCTATCCGCGGTTGGCCCACGTCGGAGACCGCACCGGGCTGGAGTTGATCCGCACCATGCAGCAGAAGGTGGTCTCGCTGCAGCAGGACGACTATGCCCAGTTCGGTGACTACGAGGCCCGGATCAAGATCTTCCACGAGTGCACCATCACCGAACTGCTCAAAGACGAAGCCACTGGGGCTATTTCGGGTGCATTTGGCTACTGGCGTGAAAGCGGCAACTTCGTACTGTTCGAAGCGCCGGCAGTGGTGCTGGCCACCGGCGGCATCGGCAAGTCGTTCAAGGTGACGTCGAACTCCTGGGAGTACACCGGCGACGGCCACGCACTGGCGCTGCGAGCCGGCGCGACGTTGATCAACATGGAGTTCGTCCAGTTCCACCCGACCGGGATGGTGTGGCCCCCGAGCGTCAAGGGGATCCTGGTCACCGAGGGCGTGCGCGGCGACGGCGGGGTGCTCAAGAACTCCGACGGAACCCGGTTCATGTTCGACTACATCCCGCCGGTGTTCAAGGGTCAGTACGCCGAGTCCGAGCAAGAGGCCGATCAGTGGCTCAAGGACAACGACTCGGCCCGCCGCACCCCGGACCTGCTGCCACGTGACGAGGTGGCCCGCGCCATCAACTCCGAAGTCAAAGCCGGACGCGGTTCGCCGCACGGCGGGGTGTTCCTCGACATCGCCTCCCGGCTCACGCCGGAGGAGATCAAGCGCCGGCTGCCCTCGATGTACCACCAGTTCATGCAGCTCGCCGAGGTCGACATCACCAAGGACGCAATGGAAGTCGGCCCCACCTGCCACTACGTGATGGGCGGCATCGAAGTCGACCCGGACACCGGCGCGGCGGCGGTGCCCGGACTGTTCGCCGCCGGCGAATGCTCCGGCGGGATGCACGGTTCCAACCGGCTGGGCGGCAACTCCCTGTCGGACCTGCTGGTGTTCGGTCGCCGCGCCGGTTTGGGCGCGGCGCAATACGTGCAGGGCCTGGAAACTCGGCCGGCGGTGGCACCGGCGGCGCTGGAGGCCGCCGCCGAGCTGGCACTGGCGCCGTTCAACGGTCCGTCCGGCGGCGGCACACCGGAGAACCCCTACACCCTGCACTCCGAGCTGCAACAGTCGATGAACGACCTGGTCGGCATCATCCGCAATGCCGGCGAGCTGGAGCAGGCCCTGGTCCGCCTTGAAGAGTTCAAGGCCCGGTTCGCGGCCGTCACTGTCGAGGGCGGACGGCACTACAACCCGGGCTGGCACCTGGCCGTCGACCTGCGCAACATGCTGCTGGTCAGTGAATGCGTGGCCAAAGCCGCACTGCAGCGCACCGAGAGCCGTGGCGGGCACACCCGCGACGACCACCCGGCGATGGACTCGGGCTGGCGCAAGACCCTGCTGGTCTGCCGGGTCGCGGACATCGGGAGCCCACAGGCCATTTTTGACATCACGGTCACGCCGGAGCCTCAGACCGGGATGCGCGAGGACTTGCTGGAGCTGTTCGAGATCTCCGAACTGGAGAAGTACTACACCGACCAAGAGCTGGCGCAACATCCGGGACGGAGAGCGTAATGACACACAACGCCCACCTGCGAGTCTGGCGCGGTGACGTTGGCGGCGGTGGACTTCAGGATTTCGAGGTCGAGGTCAACGAGGGCGAGGTGGTGCTCGACGTCATCCATCGCCTGCAGGCCACCCAGACCCCGGATCTGGCCGTGCGCTGGAACTGCAAGGCCGGCAAATGCGGATCATGCTCGGCGGAGATCAACGGACTCCCGCGACTGATGTGCATGACGCGGATGTCCACCTTCGATCCGGCTGAAACGATCACGGTGACCCCGGTGCGGACCTTCCCCGTGGTTCGTGACCTGGTGACCGATGTCTCGTTCAACTACGAGAAGGCCCGCGAGATGCCGGCTTTCAAGCCCCCGGCGGATCTCAAGCCCGGCGAGTATCGGATGCAGCAGGTGGATGTGGAGCGCTCCCAGGAGTTCCGCAAATGCATCGAATGTTTCCTGTGCCAGAACGTCTGCCACGTCATCCGGGACCACGAGGAGAACAAGCCACGGTTCTCCGGGCCGCGGATGTTCATCCGGCTCGCCGAGTTGGACATGCACCCGCTGGACGCCGCCGACCGGCGTGACTTCGCTCAGGACGACGCCGGTCTCGGGTTGTGCAACATCACCAAGTGCTGCACCGAGGTCTGCCCGGAGCACATCACGATCACCGACAACGCCATCATCCCGATGAAGGAACGGGTGGCCGGGAACCGCTATGACCCCGTCGTCTGGCTCGGCCGAAAGATCTTCCGGCGCAAGGCCGACTAGTCGGTTCGACTACGGCGCAATAGGCTCGAACCCACCCTCTCGCCGCAGCATCGCGATCAAGGCATCGGCGACGCCCGGTGCCGCGGCGACGCACACGGCGCCGCTGTCGATCTCCGGGCCAGGCAGCACCACCCGCGCCCCGGCTTCGGCCGCGATCAGCGCCCCGGCAGCGTAGTCCCACGGTTTAGTTCCGTGCTCGTAGTAGGCGTCGAGGCGCCCGGCGGCGACCATGCACAGGTCCAGCGCGGCCGATCCGATCCGGCGCACGTCACGTACCGCCGGCAGCAGCCGGGCAAGCAACGCCGCCTGGGCTGCCCGGCGCCGCGGCGAATAGCCGAACCCGGTCCCCAACAGCACCAGCGACAGCTCAGTCACATCGGCGCAGCGCAGCCCGACAGTGCCCTGCCGATCGGTGACCTGTGCACCCAATCCGGCAGCGGCAGAGTAGATCCGGCCACCCACCACGTCGGCAACCGCGCCGGCCACCGACACCCCGCCGATCTGCGCCGCCACCGAGACCGCGTAGGCCGGGACGTCGTACATAAAATTGACGGTTCCGTCAATTGGATCGACCACCCAGGTGACCAGATCGGGCTCGCCGGCACCGACGTCGCCGGAACCGCCGCCTTCCTCGCCCAGGACCGCATCACCAGGCCGCAGCCGTGTCAGTCGATCCCGAATGAAGCTCTCGGTCTCGGTGTCGACCACGGTCACCGGATCGGTCGGACTGCTTTTCGTCTGGACCAGGCCGGAGGACGACTCGATCCCTTCCGCGCCGAACACCTCGGCGCGTCGACGCCGGACGAAGGCGGCAGCTTCGGCCACCAGCGTCTCGGCGGTGGTCCTCAACTGCACGGGGTCGCTACGCAGGGGCGCCATCTGCCCATCGCAACACATACGCGGTGGTTATCGCACCCCCGGCACGCCCGCAGCGACTCGCGCCTCAGCCTCCGAGACGGCGAAAACTGCTGCGGTGGAACACGATCGGCGCGATCTCCGGATCGACGGTCAATTCACAGACCCGCAACACCACGATGGTGTGGTCCCCGGCCGGCACCAACTGTTCGATAGCGCTGCCCAGCCACACGCCGGTGCCCTTGATGAACACCGCTCCGTCATTGGTCACCGTCTCCAACCCGGCGAACCGATCACCGGTCTTGGCGGCCAGGGTGCGCGCCGCGACGTCGTGCGCCTCGCCGAGCACGCTGATGCCCAACCGCGGCGAGTCCTTGAGTTTTGGCCATGTCGTCGAGGTGTTCTGCACGCAGAAGGACACCAACGGCGGCTCCAACGAGACCGGGACGAAGGTGCTGGCCGCCAGGCCGACCCGAACGCCGTCGATCTCGGCCGCCACCGCCACCACTCCGGACGGGAAATGCCCGAAGGCTTCCCGTAGCGACGACGGGGTCAGCGGGGTCAGATTTGTTGCGGAACTCACGTGGGGATTCACCGGGGGCCATTCGCCTCGTCTGGTCTGGTCTCTGATCGCCCAGAACCCTACTCGCCACCCCGTGGCCTCGGCGGATCGGCCGCTCACGACCGCTTTCCCGGGCAGAGGACCAACCGGTTGGTTACCCGCATGAAGGACCTAGCTCACATCAGCTTGCACTATGGCTACTGGCGAGTATATTTCAGGTTACGTTACTGGTGGGTAACTTAAGCCTGAGTACCCAACCACAGGTGGCATTCCATGAGGAGGAATGTAGTGAGCCACTACAAGAGCAATGTCCGTGACCAGGTGTTCAACCTGTTCGAGGTGCTGGGCCTGGACCAGGCCTTCGGCGAGGGCGATTACGCCGACCTGGACATCGAGACCGCTCAAGAAATGCTCGGCGAGATGGTCCGCCTGGCCGAGGGCCCGATTGCCGAGTCCTTCGTCGATGGCGACCGCAACCCGCCGGTGTTCGACCCAGCCACGCACTCGGTGACGCTGCCCGAATCGTTCAAGAAGTCGGTGCGCGCCCACCTGGAAGGCGGCTGGGACCGGGTCGGGGTCATCGAGGAGCTCGGCGGTATTCCGATGCCCAAGGTCCTGATGTGGGCGCTGCAGGAGCACATCCTGGGCGCCAACCCGGCGGTGTGGATGTACGGCGGCGGCGCCGGCGTCGGCAACATCTTCCACAACATCCCCCCCCGAGGGCAGGAGAAGGGGGCCCTCCTCGGCGCCGGGCGCGGCTGGGGGTCCGCCCTGGTGCTGGGGTCGCGCAGGGCAGCGAGGTCCTCGCGGGGGGCGGCGCCGGCTCCGCCAACATCTTCTACAACACCGCCACCGAAGAGCAGAAGAAGTGGGCCATCCTCGCCGCCGAGCGCGGCTGGGGTTCGACCATGGTGCTGACCGAGCCGGACGCCGGCTCGGACGTGGGCGCCGGCCGCACCAAGGCCGTCCAGCAAGAGGACGGTTCGTGGCACATCGACGGTGTCAAGCGATTCATCACCTCGGCTGACTCCGACGACCTGTTCGAGAACATCTTCCACCTCGTGCTGGCCCGCCCGGAGGGCGCCAAGCCCGGCACCAAGGGCCTGTCGCTGTTCTTCGTGCCGAAGTTCCTGTTCGACTTCGAAACCGGTGAGCTCGGCGAGCGCAACGGTGCGTTCGTCACCAACGTCGAGCACAAGATGGGCCTGAAGGTGTCGGCCACGTGTGAGCTGACCTTCGGCCAGCACGGCGTACCGGCCAAGGGCTGGCTCGTCGGCGATGTGCACAACGGCATCGCGCAGATGTTCGACGTGATCGAGCAGGCCCGGATGATGGTCGGTACCAAGGCCATCGCCACGCTGTCCACCGGCTACCTCAACGCGCTCGAGTACGCCAAGGAGCGGGTGCAGGGCGCCGACCTGACCCAGATGACCGACAAGGCCGCGCCGCGGGTGACCATCACCCACCACCCGGACGTCCGCCGGTCGCTGATGACCCAGAAGGCTTACGCCGAGGGGCTGCGCGCGCTGTACATGTACACCGCCACCTTCCAGGACGAAGCAGTCGCCAAGGCGCTGCACGGCGTCGACGCCGACCTGGCAGTCAAGATCAACGACCTGATGCTGCCGATCGTCAAGGGTGTCGGCTCCGAGCAGGCCTATGCCAAGCTCACCGAGAGTCTGCAGACCCTGGGTGGCTCGGGCTTCCTGCAGGACTACCCGATCGAGCAGTACATCCGTGACGCAAAGATTGACTCGCTCTACGAGGGCACCACGGCAATTCAGGCGCAGGACTTCTTCTTCCGCAAGATCATCCGTGACAAGGGCGCTGCACTGGGCCACGTCGCGGGCGAGATCGAGACGTTCATCAAGAACGAGACCGGCAACGGGCGGCTGAAGGCCGAGCGGGAACTGCTGGTTACCGCGCTGGCCGACGTGCAGGGCATGGCGGCGACGCTGACCGGCTACCTGATGGCCGCGCAGGAGGACATCTCCAGCATCTACAAGGTCGGCCTGGGTTCGGTGCGCTTCCTGATGAGCGTCGGTGACCTGATGATCGGCTGGCTGCTGGCTCGCCAGGCCGCGGTGGCGGTGGCGAAGCTTGACGCTGGCGCCGAGGGTGCCGACCGGTCCTTCTACGAGGGCAAGATCGCGGTGGCGTCGTTCTTCACCAAGAACTTCCTGCCGTTGCTGACCAGCACTCGCTCGGTGATCGAGAACATCGACAACGACATCATGGAGCTCGACGAAGCGGCGTTCTAAACGCCAAGCACAGACTGCGCAGGCCCCCGGGGAGACCCCCTTGGGGGCCTGCTGCATGAGAGCGGACGCTTTGGCCGCGGGGTGCCAGACGCGGACAAGGCCAGCTTTCAGAGCCGTTCCGGCGGGTCTTGCTGCCAGTTGCTTGGCAGCAAGGGCTCAGTCGGGCTGTCACCGAAGTTACTGCGGTCAAGGATGTTTAGGCCGCTCGCCCTGACCTGACCGGTTCGCTCGGTCTCGGTATCTGCGAAGCCTCCGGCGGCACCGACCCGCCCCGCGCCCTGAATTGATGCCGTGATCGGTGCCTCGCACACCGGCTCGCGGGTGCCCACCGGCTCGTCGTCACTTTCCATCGTCATGAATGCGTTCGCGTGATGATTCAGTTCGCCGCCTCGCCGCCGCCGCGATTTGCGCCGTCGACCTGCCGAAGCCGCTGCGGCCGTACACGCATCAACACCCGATGGCGGTGCCTTGGTCACGGTCCGGTCGGTCAGGGTGGGACCGAAGCCCTCGTCCGGCGGGTGGAATCCAATCACCGCGTAGGGCACCGAAATTGGCGCAGCCGGCGCGCCCGGAGCGCCGGTCGCGGCTCCCGATGGCGCCGCCGACCCCGCGGTTCCGCCTCCAGTACCGGCACCCGAGATTGTCGCCGGACCGGCGGCAAGCTGCGGCGCACCACCCGGGCTGTTGCCGGCAACCGCGGCACCTCCGGGGTCCTCAGCAGCGGCGGGAGTCGTCTGTAGCGCGGCCAGCCCCGCCAGGCCAGCCAGACCCAGGGTCGCGTTGAACAGCAGCGGCGAGGCCAGAATCATGCCGTAGATCGTGAACCAGAACGGATAGCCCCAGATGTTATAGCTGATGTAGAAGAGCAGCGGTCCCCAAGTGCTCAAGGCCACTACCGGATTGGCGACAAAATCGGTGAAGAACGGTTGCAGGAAGCCAATCGGATCCTTGATCAGATCGATGGTCTGCTGGCCGTTTTCGGCCCACCCGAAGATGAACTGCAGGAGCTGGTCGAAGAGGGATGCGGACTCAGCCGACGCAGTCAGCATGGGGGGAGCAACGGAACTTTGGGGAACCGAGGCCAGCGCGACCTCCGCCACCGCTTGGTAGCCGGCCATCGCGGTGGCCGCCTGTGCCCACATCCGAACGTAGTCAGCTTCGTTTGATGCTATCGGAATAGTGTTGATCCCAAGAAAGTTCGTGCTGACTAGGACGCCGTGCGCAACGCGGTTGGAAGCCAGCTCGGCTAACGTCGGCATGGCGGCCAAGGCCGTGGAGTATGCCGCAGCTGCCGTCTGGTGTTGCACCGCGACGACCGCGCTGCGGTCGCTCTGCTGGTCAAGCCAGGCCAGATATCCGAGATGAGCCGCGGCATACCGGTCGGCACCGGCACCCTCCCACTGGGCCCTGACTTGGCCCAGCAGCGCGGCGAGCTCAGTGGCCGCAGTGCCGTAGTGGACAGATAAATCGCTCCAACTGGCCGCCGCGGCCAAAAGGCCCCCCGGCCCCGGCCCGGTGGACAGCAATGTCGAATGCACCTCCGGTGGCACAGCCATCCACATCGGTTCCGTCATGCCCGCGTCCCGACAACCCCGTCGACCACTACTCGGACAGCGCCGGCCAGTGCCGGCCTTGGGGCATCAGCTTGTGGTGGTATTGGTGACGACGTTGTCATTGTCATTTCGCGAGCCCTTCTGGTTCCTGGTGGTGACGCGACGCCGAAACCGCACGTCGACATATTAGTTATGCGCGTAACAAATATAAATGGTGGAGCGAGAAAATGGTGATGTCCCCTCGACGACCGGTCGGTCGTCCCCCCCGGATTTCGGTGGACGACATCGAACGGGTCGGCGTACGAATAGGCCTACGCGACCTCACCGTGCAGGCGGTCGCCCTCGAACTCGGAGTCAGCTCGACGGCGCTCTATCGCCATGTCGACGGAAAATTCGGGTTGGAAACCGTTGTCGGCGAGCGGATCCTGTCCGATCTGCAGATCGCCGACAACCCAGACCACGACGCCGCCGAACACCTGCTGTCGTCAGCTCAACAGCTGCGGGCGTTCTTGCTCGCACATCCTGGGCTACCCGCGTACGTACAGCTGCTGTTTCCCCGCGGCCCTGCGGGCGAGGCGTTGTTGGCCGGCGAGGTTGCCGCCCTCCTCCGGCGCGGATGCAGCCCGGAAGCTGCCATGATGGCAACCACTACCGTCGCGCTGATCGTGATCAGCGTGGCCGCTGCCGAGGAAAATCGCCGTGAACACGCCGCACGGATCCCCGGGATGGCCGAGCGGCGCCAAGAGGCCCTGGAGTCTTACGTTGATCACGGCCTCCCCGATACGGCGATGGATGCCGACGCCTACTTCAGCTACGTGGTCTGGTCATGCTTGAACGGAATCCTGCTCTCCAGCGGTATCGCGCATCACGAACAGCACTAGCTTTTTTAGCCTGAATATCTAACTGCCTCAACGTAATTGGCTGACAAACTAGCCCGGATACCGAAAAGTTACTCCCCCACGACTGATCTCGTTGACGTAACGTGGCCGGCCATGACCACGTTGGAAAGCCGCGGCCGACTCAATTGGATGATCTTCGGCGCCATGGCGGCCGAGGTGCTCTACACCGGCGCCAAGATGGGAATCGCCGACCACCTCGGCGAAGATGCCCGCGATCACCGCGAGATCGCCCGGGCTGTCGAAGCCGCTCCGGAGGCATTGACTCGGCTGCTTCGTGCCATGACTGCACTCGGGCTGCTAGTGTCGTGAGTCGTTAATTCGAGTTCAGACGTTAGACTAGGGTGTGCCGAG
>CAXYUC010000002.1:0-73335 GCA_964292075.1 uncultured Mycolicibacter sp. | reverse complement strand
GGCCGCGCCCAACTGGCAGGATCGCGGCGGCGGTCCCTTCTTCCTTGGCCAGGATCGTCTCGCCTGAAGCCAGGCGGGAATGCACATAGCTGCTCTCGCCCAGGTATTCGGCATAAACCACCTCGCCGACAACGCCTTGTTCGGCCGCGTCCGGGGCGCCCACCCCGGGCGGGGAGAGCTTCGGGATCGTGCTGCCCGAGGCGATGGCCGCCGGTACCGCGGTGGTCGCCAGCGACCTGGACGCTTTTCCCCGGGTGCTCAGCGATGGGGAAGCCGGCCGGCTGGTGCCGGTCGACGACCCTGCGGCCTTGGCCGCCGCCCTCATCGAGCTACTCGACGATGACGCGCTTCGGGCGTCGTATGTGGCGGCCGGCGCCGAGGCGGTGCGTCGCTTCGACTGGTCGGTGGTGGCCGACCAGATCATCCGGGTCTACGAGACGGTTGCCGGGGTCGGCAGCAAGGTGACGGTGGGCGACTGATGGAGCTGACCATCGTGGCGACCGCACTGGTGCTGGTCGGGGTGGCGGTGCTGGCCGCCGCGGTGGCCTGGGCATACCAGACCGCCAACCGGCTCAACCGGCTGCACGTGCGCTGCGAGCTGTCCTGGCAGGCGCTGGACGGGGCGTTGGCGCGCCGCGCGGTGGTGGCCCGGGCCGTCGCGCTCGACGCCTACGGGGACGAGGTCGCCGGAAGGCGACTGGCTGCCCTGGCCGATGTCGCCGAGCGGGCACCGCGCGACACACGGGAGGCCGCCGAGAACGCGCTCTCGGCCGAGCTGGCGATGGTCGACGCCGAGTCGCTGCCGCACGTGATGGTCGCCGAGCTGGCGGACGCCGAAGCGCGAGTGCTGTTGGCCCGCCGGTTCCACAACGATGCGGTCCGCGACACGGTGGCACTGCGTGAACGTCCGTTGGTGAGAGTCCTGCACCTGGGTGGAACGGCACCGATGCCAACGTATTTCGAGATCGTGGAGCGGGCAGGCATGGTCGCTCACGGTGGTCGCGGAGTGCTGGACCCGCGCATCTCGGCGCGCGTGGTGCTGCTCGACGAGGGCGGATCGGTGCTGCTGCTGTGCGGTCACGACCCGGCCCTGCCTGATGATGCGACCAATCCGGCGCCACGGTGGTGGTTCACCGTCGGCGGTCAGGTGTTGCCCGACGAGCCGCTCGCCGAGGCGGCGGCCCGCGAACTGGCCGAGGAGACCGGTCTGCAGGTCGACCCCGATGAACTGGTCGGACCGATCTGGCGTCGCGACGCCGTGTTCGAGTTCAACGGCGAGCGCCTCGACAGCCAGGAATTCTTCTTCGTCTACCGCACTGTGCGGTTCGAGCCGTCCGGGGCCGGCCGGACCGGGCTGGAACAGCGCTACCTGCACGGTCACCGCTGGTGCGATGCCGCGGAGATCGCGGCGTTGGCCGCCGGCGGTCAAAAGGTCTACCCGCTGCAACTGGCTGATCGTCTCGCCGAGGCGGCTCGCTCGGCCGACGGCGGCGCCGGAGCCGATGCCGGTCTTCGCCGGATTTCGTGACCTGCGCGGGCGTCGTAGTCCCCGCGGGTCGGCGGTTTCCTGCCCGCGCTGCTCGCCGATCCGCCGCCGGCGGGGCCCGTCTTTACCGCGCAGCGGCTATGAGCCGGAAAACGGCTGGCGCCCGCCCACTACACTGAGCGGGTATTACTGGCCAGCAAGGAGAAGCATTCAGTGGACAGCGCGGCGCAGAACGGTTCGGCACCCGACGGACAAACGGGTACTGCGCGAGTAAAGCGCGGCATGGCCGAGATGCTCAAGGGCGGCGTCATCATGGACGTCGTCACCCCGGACCAGGCCCGCATCGCTGAGGCCGCCGGCGCCGTCGCGGTCATGGCATTGGAGCGGGTGCCCGCCGACATCCGTGCCCAGGGCGGGGTGTCGCGGATGAGCGACCCGGACATGATCGAGGGCATCATCGCCGCGGTCACCATCCCGGTGATGGCCAAGGTGCGCATCGGGCACTTCGTCGAGGCCCAGATCCTGCAGAGCCTCGGGGTGGACTACATCGACGAGTCCGAGGTGCTCACCCCCGCCGACTACACCCACCACATCGACAAGTGGCGGTTCACCGTGCCGTTCGTGTGCGGGGCGACCAATCTGGGCGAGGCGCTGCGCCGGATCACCGAGGGCGCGGCCATGATTCGCTCCAAGGGCGAGGCCGGTACCGGTGATGTCTCCAACGCCACCACCCACATGCGTTCGATCGGTGGCGAGATTCGCCGGCTCACATCGCTTTCCGAGGACGAATTGTTCGTTGCGGCAAAGGAACTGCAGGCGCCCTACGAGCTGGTCGCGGAGGTGGCCAGGGCCGGGAAGCTGCCCGTGACGCTGTTTACCGCGGGTGGCATCGCCACCCCGGCGGATGCCGCGATGATGATGCAGCTCGGTGCGGAAGGCGTGTTCGTCGGTTCCGGCATCTTCAAGTCCGGTGACCCTGCCGCGCGTGCGGCGGCCATCGTCAAGGCCACCACTTTCTACGACGACCCCGACGTGTTGGCTCGGGTATCGCGCGGGCTGGGCGAGGCGATGGTCGGCATCAACGTGGAGGACATCGCGCAACCGCACCGGCTTGCCGAACGCGGCTGGTAGAAGCCCCCCTGTGGCTACTGCGGAAAAAAACTCCTCACCCAGGAGCAAGAAAACATCGTCGACGCTTCCAAGGAGCCCTCGATCAGCCAAGCGACGCGCTTGTTCGCATTCGCCGGTGAGCGCATGAGATAGGCCGTCTCCCGCAGCGACCCGAAGTCGGCCAGCGAGACAATCACCACCGGCTCGTGACCCGCGCGGGTGATCACGACCTGTTCACGATCGGCCACAACGCTGTCGAGCACCTCGGCGTAGCGCGCTCGCGACTGTGTGTAGCTCATTGTCTTCATGCCGCCTGCTGTACAGGAAAGCGTACTTAAGTTAAGGGTGTGCTCGACGACCCGAGCAGTCCCGATGCCGCATGTCTTTGCTCTAGTTGGTCGGTCATGATCTCTTTCCATCGCCGAGATGCTCGGCGAGGAAGCGGTCGACGGTCTGGTACATGTCGATCACGTTGTCCGGGTTGACGAATCCGTGCCCCTCGTCGTGTTTTATCATGTACTCCACCTTGACTCCGCGGCCGCGCAACGCCTCGACCAAGTTGTCGGATTCGGCCTGGACCACGCGAACATCGTTGGCGCCCTGGATAACCAGCAGCGGCGTTCGGATCTGGTCGACCTTCGTGATGGGGGAGCGGGACAGCATGTCGGCCAACTGGTCGGGGTCGTCGGGGTTTCCGACGAACAGGTGCCAGTTGTTGGCCAGGTGCGGGCGTGCGATCTCGGGGAGCGTCCGCATGAAGTTGCTCAGATCGGAGATACCGACGTAATCGATTGCGGCGGCGAACAGGTCGGGTGTGAAGGTGACGCCGACCAGCGTCGCGTATCCGCCGTAGGAGCCGCCGAAGATGGCGATCCGCTTCGGATCCGCATACCCCTGCTCGACGGCCCAGTCCACACTGTCGATCAAATCGTCGTGCATCTTGCCGGCGAACTCACCGACCGCGGCCTTGGTGAAGGCCTTGCCGAAGCCCACCGACCCGCGGAAGTTGACCTGCAGCACCGCGTATCCGCGGTTCGCCAGCAGCTGCACCGGCGGGGTGAACATCCAACCGTCGCGCGTCCACGGCCCGCCGTGCACCAGCAGCACCATCGGCAGATTCTTCGGCGGCACCCCGACCGGCAGAGTCAGATACCCGTGCAGATCCAGCCCGTCGCGCGAGCGGACGGTGACCGGATTCATCGACGCCAGGACCTCGGGATCCAGCTGCGGATGTGACCCGAACAGCAGCCGACTGTCCCCGGTGTCGTGGTCGTAGAGGTGGGTCATCCCGGCTTCGCGGTCATGGGTGAAGTTGACCACCCAGAGTCGGCCGGTCAGATCGGAGCTCAGGGCGTTCACGTCGCCATCGGACAGCTTCTCCAGGTTCGCCAGCACCGCCGCGAAGTGCGGGTCCAGCGACTGAATCACCTGACGCTCCAACAGGTACCGCACCCCGAGCAGATCGCCGGTGCGTCGGTCCAGGATCAGCGGCTCGGCCAGCGTAGTGAACACGCTGGCCCGGGTGTCCACGTCGTAGACCGGATGGCTGTCGACGTGGGTCTGCTCGCCGGTGACGACGTCGACGCGCACGATGCGGGTCCGGTCGGTGCCGTCGTTGGAGCCGATCCAGATGCCGGTGCCGTCCGGGGTGACGGTGATCGGGTACAGCCCCATCGTGTAGTCACGGCCGTCGAAGGTGACGATGGAGCGCAGCGTCTGGGTCTGCGGCTCCCACTGCAACAGCTCCACGTCACCGTCGGCAGTCAGTGCGGTGGCGAACAATTCGCCGTTGCTGCTGGCCCGCCAGCCTGATCCGTTACCGGGGTTCTTCGCCACCATGGTGAGTTCACCGGTGGCGATGTCCAGCTTGTAGGCGTCCATCAGGGTCGGTGTGCGCTTGTTGGAGTACACCATCGCCTTGGCCGGGTCGCCGAGCAGTTCGTGGGCGGCCATCGCTCCCGGGAAGGGGGTCAGATCGACGGCACCGGGTTCGGGGTCCTGCGGGTCGGCCCGGAAGATGTGCCAGTTCTCGTCGCCGCCGGTGTCCTGCAGGTAGAGCAGCCAGCGGGAGTCCCTGGTCCACTCGTAGTGCAGGATGCTGCGGGTGCTGTCGGCGGTGACGCGCCGCGGCTCGCCGTCGAGGTCTTCCACGTCCTGGATCCAGATGTTGAGGCGGTCCCGCCACGGTGCGAGGTAGGCGATACGGGTGCCGTCGGGTGAGATCGATGCCTGCGCCCGGGCGGGCGGCGCGAACAGATCGTCGACGGAGATCAACTCAGGTGTTGGCATGCCTCCATCCCACACTCGGACGTAACGGCACAGTCAAGTCCCGCGCCTGGGCATGATTGACAGGTGGCGTGGAGTACTCGTGAGATCGCCGAACTGGCCGGCACCAGTCTGCGAGCCGTCCGCCACTACCACCAGGTCGGCCTGCTCCCGGAGCCCGAACGCCGGTCAAACGGGTACAAGCAGTACGGCGTGGCGCACCTGGTCTGGCTGGTCCGCATCAAACGGCTGGTCGACCTGGGGTTCTCGCTCCCGCAGATCGCGGCGTTGGGTGACACCGACGAGCATCCCGAGCAGGCGTTGCGGGAATTGGACGCCGAGCTGGCGGCGACCATCGACCGGCTGCAACGGGCCCGCGAGGAGCTCAGTGAGCTGCTGGAGAGCTCCGCGCCCACGGATCTGCCGCCCGAGTTCGCGCCCGCGGACGTCGTCGCGAAGATGACCGACGCGGATCGCAAACTGGTGGTGGTCCTAAGCCGGGTGCTAGGCCCGCGCGGCCGACAGGTCTATGCCGACCTGATCAGGGACACCCCCGAGGATCCGGCCGTGTCGGAACTGGACACGCTGTCCGCCGACGCCGACGAGGCGACCCGCCAGGGCCTCGCCGAGCGGCTGGCGCCCTACATCCGGTCGGTCCGGCAGGCCCATCCCGGACTCACCGAGGCCCGCGCCGACGCGCCGCGCGGTGCGAACTTCGCCGAGAAGGCCATCGATGATGCGATGGCCGATCTGTACAACCCGGCGCAGCTGGACGTGCTGCGCCGGGCCGGTCAGCTCGTGCGGTGGCTGGCCACCTAGGGTCGGCAGCGGCAACGGCGTGAGCTTCACCCAGCTGTGGTGCGCGGTGGCGGCGATCCCGGTGGTCGACCTGATCCGCGGCCTGAGTGGTTGAACCAGTCGACCCACTCGGCCGGCATGTGCCTAGGGTAGTGCCGTTGTCAGACATGACCACCGAATACTCTGGCGGGATGCTCGGCACCTCTCCCTTGGCTCCGCCGGCAGAACGCGCCTGGTAGAAGTATTTCGTGGCGATCGAAGAGATCCTCGATCTCGAACAACTCGAGGTCAACATCTACCGCGGGAGTGTGTTCAGCCCGCTGTCCGCGGACAACCAGCGCACCTTCGGCGGGCACGTCGCCGGCCAGGCATTGGTGTCGGCGGTGCGCACCGTGGACCCGCGCTACCGGGTCCACTCCCTGCACGGATACTTCCTGCGTCCCGGAGATGCCAAGGCGCCCACGGTGTTCACCGTGGAGCGGGACCGCGACGGTGGTTCGTTCTGTACGCGGCGCGTCAACGCCATCCAGCACGGCGAAACCATCTTCAACATGTCGGCGTCGTTCCAGACCGAACAACAGGGCATTGAGCACCAAGATGTGATGCCTGACGCGCCCGACCCCAAGGACCTGCCCGACATCGCCGCGATGAAGGCCTTCGACGACGAGGGATTCAAGGCTTTCGCCGAGTGGGATCTGCGCCGGGTGCCGCGTGAGCAGCTGCCGCACATGCCGGGCAAGGTCGCCGAGCAACAGGTCTGGTTCCGCCATCGCGACCGGCTGCCCGACGATCCGGTGCTGCACATCTGCGCGCTGGCCTACATGAGCGACCTGACCCTGCTGGGCACCTCCTGGGCGATCCACCCCGGCGAGCGTGACCACCTGCAGGTGGCGTCGCTCGATCACGCGATGTGGTTCATGCGCCCGTTTCGGGCAGACGAATGGCTGCTCTATGACCAGTCGTCGCCGTCGGCGGGTGCCGGCCGGGCGCTGACCCAGGGCAAGATCTACAACCGATCTGGGGACATGGTGGCGGCCGTCATGCAGGAGGGGCTGACCCGCTATCCGTCGGGCTACCAGCCGACCGGCCAGTGAGCGGCGCGCACATCGGCGTCCTCGCCTTGCAGGGCGACGTCCGTGAACACCTTGCCGCCCTGAGCGCTGTCGGTGCCGATCCGGTGCCGGTACGCCGCCGCTCCGAGCTGGATGCGGTCGACGCGTTGCTGATTCCCGGCGGCGAGTCGACCACGATCAGTCATCTGCTGCGCGAGCTGGAGCTGGTGGATCCGCTGCGAGCGCGGCTGGTTGACGGGATGCCGGCGTACGGTTCTTGCGCGGGAATGATTCTGCTGGCCAGCGAGATCCTCGATGCCGGCGCGCAGGGGCGTGCCGCAATTCCGTTGTCCGGCATCGATATGGCCGTTCGGCGCAACGCTTTAGGCCGTCAGGTCGACTCTTTCGAGGGTGACGTCGATTTCGACGGCTTGGACGAACCGGTACACGCGGTGTTCATCCGAGCCCCCTGGGTGGAGCGGATCGGCCCGGGCGTTCAGGTGCTGGCCGAGGCGGCGGGTCATCCTGTTGCGGTGCGGCAAGGCCGCGTGCTGGCCACCTCGTTTCACCCGGAGGTGACCGGCGACCGCCGTATTCACCGGCTCTTCGTCGACATCGTCGCGGGGCGGGCCTGACCGCCCTGCCCGCAGCTGGCCGCCCGTTGGGTGACCGGGAACACCGTCGCCGGGACCGGCCAGGCATGATGTCCGCATGGCAGATCTCGCGCGGGGCGGATTTCGTCGCGCAGTAAAACTTGCGAGCCTCCCGGCCGGAGTTGCAGGCCGCGCAGCGCTCGGTGTGGGCAAGCGGATGACCGGCAAGACCAAAGACGAGGTCAACGCCGAGCTCCTCGAGAAGGCCGCCGACGAGATGTTCAAGGTGCTCGGCGAACTCAAGGGCGGCGCTATGAAGGTTGGCCAGGCGCTGTCGGTGATGGAGGCTGCGATTCCTCCGCAGTTCGCCGAGCCGTTCCGCGAGGCGCTGGTCAAGCTCCAAAGCGAGGCCCCGCCGCTGCCAGCCGCCAAGGTACACCGGGTGCTCGACGCCCAGCTCGGCACCAAATGGCGGGAGCGTTTCGCGTCCTTCGACGACACCCCCGCTGCCTCGGCGAGCATCGGGCAGGTCCACCGGGCGGTCTGGAAGGACGGCCGCGAGGTCGCCGTGAAGATCCAATATCCCGGTGCCGACGAGGCGCTGCGCGCCGACCTCAAGCTGATTCAGCGGTTCAACTGGGTCGCCAAGCAGGTCGTTCCCGGCGCTGACGTGGACCGGCTGGTCTCGGAGATCAACGACACCCTGGAAGCCGAACTGGAATACCGCCAGGAGGCCGACAATCAGCGGGCCTTCGCCAAGGCCTATGCCGATGACCCGAAGTTCTTCGTTCCGGCGGTGATCGCCAGCGCGCCGAAAGTCATCGTCTCGGAGTGGATCGAAGGCCGGCGGCTGTCGGCGATCATCAACAGTGGCACCAAAGCGGAGCGAGACTCCGCGTGCGCGCTGCTGCTGGAGTTCACCTTGAGCTCGCCGGCGCGTGTCGGGCTGGTGCATGCCGACCCGCATCCGGGCAACTTCATGATGCTGCCCGACGGTCGGCTGGGGGTCATCGACTTCGGCGCGGTGGCCGAACATCCCGAGGGCATCCCGCCGGGATTCGCCGAACTATTGTGTTGGGCGCGTGACGAGCAGTGGGACGAGGCGATCCGGCTGCTCAAGCAACTCGGGTTCATGCCGGCCGACTATGACCTGAGTGCCGAGCAGCTAGTGGAGTACATCCAGCCGCTGTGGCCCTACATCGACCCGCTGCGCTCGGGAGAGTTCCACTTCACCCGCAAGTGGTTCCAGAGGTCTGCGCTGGTCACCACCGATCCGATGGCGGAAGGCTTCGCCGACCGATTCAAGATGGCTCGCCGGCTGACCATCCCCGCTGGCTACGTCATGTTGCTGCGCACACTGGGCGGCCTGCTCGGAGTCGCGGTACAGCTGGACGCACACGTCGACTACGCCGCGCTGATCGAGCGATGGGCACCCGGGTTCTTCCCGCCCGAGCAGCCCCCGGCGCGCGAGCAGGACTGACACGTAGAATCGTCGGGCAAAGTTTTGATGCAACAGTGAGGTAGGGCAACCGATGAGCGGCCATTCCAAGTGGGCTACCACGAAGCACAAGAAGGCCGTCATTGACGCTCGTCGTGGCAAGAACTTTGCGCGGTTGATCAAGAATATCGAGGTCGCGGCACGGGTTGGCGGTGGGGACCCGTCGGGCAATCCGACGTTGTACGACGCCATTCAGAAGGCGAAGAAGAGCTCGGTGCCCAACGACAATATTGAGCGGGCGCGTAAGCGTGGTGCTGGTGAGGAAGCCGGCGGGGCGGATTATCAGACCATCACCTATGAGGGTTACGGGCCCAACGGCGTGGCGGTGCTCATCGAGTGTTTGACCGACAACCGCAATCGGGCTGCCAGTGAGGTGCGGGTGGCGATGACCCGCAACGGCGGTCAGATGGCCGACCCCGGTTCAGTCGCCTACCTGTTCAGCCGCAAGGGCACGGTCACCCTGGACAAGAACGCGTTGACCGAGGACGACGTGTTGGCGGCGGTGTTGGATGCCGGTGCTGAGGATGTCAACGACTTGGGGGAGAGCTTCGAGGTCATCTCCGAGCCGGGGGACCTGGTGGCGGTGCGCAGCGCGCTGGTCGAGGCCGGGATCGACTACGACTCCGCCGAGGCCAGCTTCCAGCCGTCGGTCAGCGTCCCGGTCGACGTCGAGGGGGCCCGCAAGGTGTTCAAGCTCGTCGAGGCGCTCGAGGACAGTGACGACGTGCAGAACGTCTGGACCAACGTGGACCTGTCCGACGAGGTCCTCGCCGCACTCGAGGCAGAGTAGGAGCCACCGCGTTGTCGACGATTCATTTCATCTCAGGTCTACCGCGCTCCGGTTCGACCCTGCTGGCCGCGCTACTGCGGCAGAACCCGCGCTTTCATGCCGGGATGTCGGGCCCCTTAGCGGGCTTGTTCGACGCCTTGCTCGGTGAGATGAGTGCCCGCAACGAGTTCTCGGTGTTCATCGACGACGCAAGGCGGGAAAGGCTGCTGCACGGGCTGTTCGACAGCTTCTACGCCGACAGTGTCGCAGAGGTGATCTTCGACACCAACCGGGCGTGGTGCGGGTGGATGCCGGCGGTCACGCGGCTGTTTCCGGAGGCCAAAGTCATCGCCTGCGTGCGCGAATTGCCGTGGGTGGTCGACAGCATCGAACGGTTGATCCAGCGCAACGTGTTCACCCCGTCATCGATCTTCGGTTTCAACCCCGGCGGCACCGTCTACACCCGCGCCAACGGCGTGGTGGGACAAGACGGGATGGTCGGCGCGCCCTACGACATGCTCAAGCAGGCCTGCTACGGCGCACAGCGGGACAAGCTGCTGGTGGTGCAGTACGAGACTCTCACCACTGACCCCGGCCGGACGATGCGCGCCATCTACGACTTCATTGGTGAGCCGATGTTCACCCACAGCTTCGACAACGTCGACTACGACGTCACTGACTTTGATGAACGCGCCGGCACACCGGGTCTGCACACCGTGCACGGCGAGGTCAGGGCCCAGCCGCGCGAGACGATCCTGCCACCAGACCTGTTCAACCGATTCGTTCGCGACGCGTTCTGGCGTGATCCGGAGGCTGTGCCGGCCGGTTTGCGGGTGGTTTAGCCGAGTAGCGGTTCTAGACTGACGCCGTGTCGGGGAGGGAGCGGCGGGAGTACGGCAGGTCCCAGCGGACGGCGCTTCCCCGATCCGCACTCGGGGCCTACGAGCCGTCGTCGCGACGCGCGGACCCGGTAGCGCTGCTGGAGTCTCAATCCAAGGCCCGGGTTCCCGAGCTGGTTCCTATCCGATACGCCCGCATGTTGGCGTCGCCGTATGCGTTCTTCAGGGGCTCGGCGGTGATCATGGCCGCCGACCTCGCCGCCGACCCGCACACCGGACTATCGGCACAGCTGTGCGGGGATGCGCACCTGTCGAACTTTGGGATGTTCGCCTCCCCGGAGCGGCAGCTGATGTTCGATCTGAGCGATTTCGATGAGACGCTGCCCGGACCGTGGGAGTGGGACGTCAAACGGTTGGTGGCCAGTGCCGCGGTGCTATGCCGCAGCAGGGGATTCGGCCCCGCCAAGCAGGAATCGGTCATATCGGCCTGCGCCGAGGCCTACCGCACTCAGATGCGCGAACTGGCCCGGCTCGGCGAGCTCGACGTCTGGTACGCGCAATCGGTCATCGACTCTGAATTGCTTGCCGCCGTAGAACCGGTCTACGCCAAGGCGATCCGGCGTACCGCGGTCGGTGCCCTTTCCCGCGGGCGGCAGCAGGCCGTCGACAAACTCACTCGCTCGCAAGACGGCCACCGGCGCCTGATCAGCGATCCGCCCCTGATCGTTCCGGCCGGTGACTTGGTCAGTGACGTCGTGGCGCAGCTCTACAACAAGTACATGCGGAAGCTGATCAAGGACTACGTTTCCAGCCTTCCCGACGACCGGCGGGTGCTCGCACGGCGGTACCGCTACGTCGAAGTGGCCCGCAAGGTGGTCGGTGTGGGCAGCGTCGGAACCCGAACCTGGATCGTGCTGTTTGAGGGTGTCGGCGGCGGAGACCCGTTGCTCATGCAGGTCAAGGAGGCACGGCCCTCGGTGTTGGAAACCCACCTCAAGCGCAGTCGATACGCCAACGCTGGGGAGCGGGTTGTGGCGGGGCAGCGGCTGATGCAGGCCACCAGCGACATCCTGCTGGGCTGGCTGCACGCTATCGGCCCCGACGGGCACCATGGTGACTACTACGTACGCCAGCTGTGGGACATGAAGGGATCCGCCGACGTCGAATCGATGAGTCCCAAGGTGCTTACCGCCTACGTGCAGGCGTGTGGGCAGGCACTTGCCCGGGCGCACAGCCGTTCTGGCGACCGAGTCGCGATCGCGGCCTATCTCGGCAAGGGGGATAACGCCGACCGGGCGTTGACCCGGTTTGCCTTGGCGTACGCCGACCAGAACATGCGCGACTACCAGGCGTTGCAGGCGGCGGCGGAGAGCGGGCGTATCACCGCCGAGTGATGCGTGTCGCAGCCCATGGGCGTCACCGGCCCCCACTAGACTGTCGAACAATTGTTCGGTGCTGGAGAGGAATCCGATGCGGGTGATGGGCGTCGACCCTGGGCTGACGCGGTGCGGGCTGTCAGTGGTCGAAGGCGGGCAGGGGCGTCAGGTCACCGCTTTGGATGTCGATGTGGTGCGCACCCCGGCCGATCAGCCGCTGCCGGAGCGGTTGCTGATCATCAGCGACATTGCCGAGCACTGGCTTGACACCCACCACCCCGACGTCATCGCGATCGAGCGGGTGTTCGCCCAGCAGAACGTCTCCACCGTGATGGGCACCGCGCAGGCCGGCGGGGTGATCGCGCTGCAGGCCGCCCGACGTGGCATCAGCGTGCACTTTCACACTCCCAGCGAGGTCAAAGCCGCGGTGACCGGCAACGGTTCGGCCGACAAGGCACAGGTGACGACGATGATCACCCGAATTCTCGGGCTGCAGCAAAAGCCGACTCCCGCCGACGCGGCGGATGCGCTGGCGCTGGCGATCTGTCACTGCTGGCGGGCCCCGATGATCGCCCGGATGGCCGCAGCCGAGGCGCTGGCCGCCGAGCAGCGGCGTAAGTACACCGCCAAGCTCAAGGCGGCCCGGGCATGATCGCGTCGGTACGTGGCGAGGTCATCGACATCGCGCTGGACCATGCGGTGGTCGAGGCGGCCGGGGTCGGCTACAAGCTGATGGCCACGCCGGCGACCCTGTCGACGCTGCGCCGCGGCAGCGAATCCCGTTTGATCACGGCGATGATCGTGCGCGAAGACTCGATGACGCTCTACGGGTTCCCGGACGGCGAGGCACGGGATCTGTTCCTCACGCTGATCGGGGTCTCGGGTATCGGACCCAAGATCGCGTTGGCCACCCTGGCGGTCTATGACGCGGCCACCCTGCGCCGGGCGCTCGCCGACTCCGATGTCACCGCATTGACCCGGGTGCCCGGGATCGGCAAGCGCGGTGCCGAGCGGCTGGTGCTGGAGCTGCGCGACAAGATCGGTGCGGTGGCCGCTTCCGACGGCGCCGTGTTCAGCGGTCATGCGGTGCGTGCTCCGGTGATCGAAGCCCTGATCGGGCTCGGCTTTGCTGCCAAGCAGGCCGAAGAGACCACCGACAAGGTACTGGCCGACGCTCCCGACGCGACCACCTCCGAAATGCTGCGCACGGCGCTGAGCCGGTTGGGGAAGACCAAGTGAGCGAACCGGCCGAACCGGACGACCGCGAGGTATCCCCGGCCCTGACCGTCGGCGAGGGCGACATCGACGCCGGCCTGCGTCCGCGCAGTCTGGCCGAGTTCATCGGCCAGCCCCGGGTGCGCGAGCAACTGCAACTGGTGATCGAGGGTGCCAAGAACCGCGGCGGCACACCCGATCACATCTTGCTGTCCGGCCCGCCGGGGCTGGGAAAGACGTCACTGGCGATGATCATCGCCAGTGAATTGGGTAGTTCGTTGCGGGTGACCTCCGGCCCGGCGCTGGAACGTGCCGGCGATCTGGCCGCGATGCTGTCGAACCTGGTCGAGCATGACGTGCTGTTCATCGACGAGATCCACCGCATCGCCCGGCCGGCCGAGGAGATGCTCTACCTGGCGATGGAGGACTTCCGCGTCGACGTCGTCGTCGGGAAGGGGCCCGGTGCCACCTCGATTCCGCTGGAAGTGGCTCCGTTCACCCTGGTCGGTGCCACGACCAGATCAGGTGCGCTGACTGGCCCGCTGCGCGACCGGTTCGGGTTCACCGCCCACATGGACTTCTACGAACCGGCCGAGCTGCAGCGGGTGCTGGCACGCTCGGCGAAGATCCTCGGGATCGAACTGGGCGCCGAGGCGGCGGCGGAGGTCGCGCGGCGCTCCCGTGGCACGCCGCGGATCGCCAACCGGCTGTTGCGCCGGGTGCGGGACTATGCCGAGGTGCGTGCCGACGGAGTGATCACCCGCGACGTCGCCAAAGCCGCACTGGCGGTCTACGACGTCGACGAATTGGGCCTGGACCGGCTGGACCGCGCGGTGCTCTCGGCGCTGACCCGAAGCTTCGGTGGCGGGCCGGTCGGGGTCTCCACCCTGGCGGTTGCGGTAGGCGAGGAAGCTGCCACCGTCGAAGAGGTCTGCGAGCCGTTCCTGGTGCGCGCCGGGATGGTCGCCCGCACCCCCCGGGGCCGCGTTGCGACCCCGGCAGCGTGGACGCACCTGGGCATGGTGCCCCCAGCTGGCGCGGGCGGGCTGGGGCAACAGGGTTTGTTCGAGTAGGCAGACAGGGTTGTGAATGAGTGACGGCACTTTGGACCGCCGCTCGGTAGGCTTTCGTCGCATGACGGAGCCCTCGGAAAATCTCGAAGCCCGCGTGGACGCACTGGAATCACGGGTCGACGAACTGACCGGGCAGCTGCAGCAAGCCAAGCAGGACGCGGTTGCCGCGCCAGTGCTCGCCGGGGGAGCGGACCGCGATGTCGAGCAGCTCGGCGGTGAGATGCGTGATTTTCGCGGGGAGATGCGTGCTTTCGGCGGTGAGATGCGTGATGACATGCGTGATTTTCGCCAGGCCACGGTGGCAAGCTTCAATGCCATGCGAGAAGACCTGGTCGATCTGCGGAGCCAGGTAAACGGCGGGTTCGGCCAGCTGCGGTCACGGCTGGACACGACCGCGGCCGGTCTGGCGCACATCACTGACTTGCTCAACGAACTGGTCGCCGACCGCGAATCCGACTGACTCCGGCTACAGCCTCCCCAACTCGCCGGCCAGCACGTCCAAGCCCTCCGCCAGCAGGGCGTCGCTGATGGTCAGCGGCGGTAACAGTCGCACCACATTGCCGAAGGTCCCACAGGTCAACACGATCACACCCGCCCGATGGCACGCTGCTGCCAGCGCCGCGGTCAGGGCCGGGTCTGGTTCGTTCGTGTCGGGCCGTACCAGCTCGACGGCGATCATGGCTCCGCGGCCGCGGACATCGCCGATCCGGTCGTCGTCGGCCTGCAACCGGCCCAGCCGTTCGAAGATCAGCCGCTCCATCTGGCGGGCCCGGCCCACCAGGTCGTCAGCCTCGACGGCGGCCAACGCCCCCAGTGCCGCCGCACAGGCCACCGGGTTGCCGCCGAATGTGCCACCCAGGCCGCTGACGTGCGGGGCGTCCATGATGTCGGCGCGGCCGGTGACGGCCGCCAGCGGCAACCCACCACCGATTCCCTTGGCGGTGCAGATCAGGTCGGGCACGATCGGCTCGTGCTCGCAGGCGAACATCGCCCCGGTGCGGGCGAAACCGGACTGCACCTCATCGGCGATGAAGACCACGTTGTTGTCGCGGCACCACGCCAGCAGCGCGGGCAGAAAACCTGGCGCGGGCACGATGAAGCCGCCCTCACCCTGGATCGGTTCGATTACCAGCGCGGCCAGGTTGTCGGCCCCGATCTGGCTCTCGATCACTCCGATGGTCCGCACGGCAGCGTGCTCACCATCGCTGCCCAGGTCTTTGTCGACCAGGCTGTCACGGTAGGGATAGGACGTCGGCGCACGGTAGATGTCGGGTGCGAACGGCCCGAAGCCGCTCTTGTAGGGCATCGATTTGGCCGTCAGCGCCATGGCCATGTTGGTGCGGCCGTGATAGGCGTGGTCGAACGCCACCACCGCGGTCTTGTGGGTGTAGGAGCGGGCGATCTTGACGGCGTTCTCCAGGGCCTCCGAACCGGAGTTGACCAGCACCGAGCGCTTCTCGTGCGTACCCGGGGTGATCCGGTTCAGTGCTTCGGCGACGGCCACATATCCCTCGTAGGGCGTGACCATGAAGCAGGTGTGGGTGAACTCGGCGACCTGCTGCTGCACCGCCTCTACCACGCGGGGCGCGGCCGCGCCGACGGTCGTCACCGCGATACCCGAGCCCAGGTCGATCAGCCGGTTGCCGTCGACGTCCTCCACGATGCCGCCGCCGGCCCGAGTCGCGTACACCGTCAGCGTGCTGGCCACCCCGCGTGCCACGGCCATCGCGCGGCGACGCGCCAGCTGCACCGAGCTGGGCCCGGGGATCTCGGTGGCCAGGTGACGGCTCTGCAGCAGCGGCGGAACGGACATGGGGCGGGCCTCCTTAGCGGTCCTTGCCGCGGGTCAGATCTGGCCGAGTGGCCTGCACGCGTTGCCGAAGGGTTGCCAATATTCGCCGGGCGGGCAGTCCAGCGGCGTCGGTCCCTGGCCAAGTGGCATGCAGGTGTTGGTGCTGGGCTCCCAGTACTGACCGCCCGGGCAGGCCAGCGGCGTCGGTCCCTGGCCGAGCGGCATGCAGGTGTTGGTGCTGGGCTCCCAGTACTGACCGCCCGGGCAGGCCAGCGGCTCTGCCGATCCGATGGCGGGCATGGCGATCGCTCCCACTGCCAGGGGAGCCGCTGCCAAGGCAACGGCGGTCGCCAGACCACACGCGAAGTTCCTCATCGGCCAACCTTCCCTCGAGAATTCTGACCCCCCGTGACCGACAGCCTAGGGGGTGGACGGCGGTACCGACGCACGGTCGCCGGACACAGTGGCACACTGTTGTCATCACAGTGGCCCGCCACACCTCAGGTGGTCCGGTGCCAAAGAATCATTCGAACAAGTCGAAAGATCGGTTGTCGTCATGGAAAACATGGTTGCCTTCCTGCCGCTGCTCCTCGTCATGGGTGCCTTTATGTTCTTCGCCTCGCGGCGGCAGAAGCGCGCGATGCAGGCCACCATCGACCTGCACGAATCGCTGCGGGTGGGCGACCGGGTGCACACGACGTCCGGGCTGCAGGGCACTATCACCCGCATCACTGACGACGACGTCGACCTGGAGATCTCGCAGGGTGTGGTGACCACCTGGTTGAAGCTGGCCGTGCGGGACAAGATCGAGCCCGAGGAGCTGACGGCCGAGGCCGCAGTCGAAGAGGCCGTCGAAGGCGCCTAGCGGCGATCGCGAGCGCGGCGGAGCCGGGCGAGAAGCGGGTCGTCGCCATCGACCCAGCGGCTCGCCGCCATCCTGTTGGCCGGCTGGCACGCCCGACGCGCGGAACGTCCGCCCAACGATCATCCCGGCCAGCCGGGCACGTACCCTTTTGCGGGTGCAGTGGTACTGATCATGCGGGCGGTCCGCGCATCGGCCAGCCCCGACGATCACGAGAGCGCATTGCGCAATGAGCGAAGGAGACTCAACAACGTGGCATCGCCTTCGGCGCCGGTGCACCCTGCCCGCAACCTGGCGGTGTTCCTGGCATTGCTCATCGGCGTCTACCTGCTGGTATTCCTGACCGGAAACAAGCTCGCCGAACCCAAACTCGGCATCGACCTGCAGGGCGGCACTCGTGTGACGCTCACCGCGCGCACCCCGGACGGCTCCACGCCGACCCGTGAGGCGCTCAACCAGGCGCAACAGATCATCAGCGCCCGGGTCAACGGACTCGGTGTGTCGGGCTCTGAGGTCATCATCGATGGCAACAACCTGGTCATCACGGTGCCGGGCAGCGACGGCAACGAGGCCCGCACCCTCGGCCAGACCGCTCGGCTCTACATCCGGCCGGTCATCAACGGTGTCTCGGTGCAGGAGGCTCAGGCAGCCGGCCGGATGCCCGGTCTCGGTGGTGGCGGCATGCCCGGCGTCCCGGGCTTGCCGCCCGGCGCCGGGGGTGGTGCGCCGGGTCTGCCTCCCGGCCTTGGTGGTGGCGGTGTTCCCGGTCTGCCTCCGGGCCTTGGTGGTGGCGGTGTTCCCGGTCTGCCTCCGGGCCTCGGCGCGGGCGGGCAGGGCTTGTTCGGCGGTAACGGGAACGGCGCGTCCCTTCCGCAGCAGCCGTTGACTCCGCCGGCCCAGCCGCGGCCCTTCCCGCAGGAGCCGACCCCGACCCCGGGGACCACCTCGGCGAGCCCCGGCTCCGAAAACACCAGCGAGACGGCCACTCCCGACACCTCTACCGTTCCGGCGCCGAGTGCGCCGGGATCGCCCGCCCAGTTGCCGGCCGCCCCGGGTGCGCAGATGCCCGCCTTGCCGGGACTTCCCGGCTTGCCCGGTATGCCGGGTCTGCCTGGCCAGGGTGATCAGGCCCAGGGACTGGCGGCCCGTATCGCCGCCGAGAAGCGGTTGCGGCAGAGCGACAATAAGGTCGTCCAGGCGCTGGCCTTGCAGATCCAGGCCGGACGGTGCGACAAGGAAGACATCCTTGCCGGCAACGACGACCCGGACCTGCCGTTGGTGACCTGCTCGCAGGACCACCAGACCGCGTACCTGCTGGCGCCGTCGATCATCAGCGGCGACCAGATCGCCGACGCCAGCTCGGGCATGGACCAGCGCAGCGGCGCCAACATCGTCCAGGTGCAGTTCAAGAGTGGCGCGGCTGACATCTGGGCCGACTACACCGCCACCCACATCGGCACGCAGACCGCGTTCACGCTGGACTCGCAGGTAGTCAGTGCCCCGCAGATCCAGGAAGCCATCCCCGGTGGCCGCACCCAGATCACCGGTGGCTCGCCGGGTTTCACCCCGGATGCCGCGCGACAGCTGGCCAACGTCTTGAAGTACGGATCGCTGCCGCTCTCGTTTGAGGCCTCGGAAGCCGAAACCGTCTCGGCCACACTGGGAATGACCTCGCTGAAGGCGGGTCTGATCGCCGGTGCGATCGGTCTGGCCTTGGTGCTGATCTACTCGCTGCTCTACTACCGCGTACTTGGCGTGCTGACCGCACTGTCACTGGTGGTGGCCGGAGCCATGGTGTACGCGATCCTGGTGTTGCTGGGCCGATACATCAACTACACGCTCGACCTGGCCGGTATCGCCGGTCTGATCATCGGTATCGGCACCACCGCAGACTCGTTCGTGGTGTTTTTCGAACGCATTAAGGACGAGATCCGGGAAGGCCGGTCGTTCCGCTCGGCGGTGCCACGCGGGTGGGCTCGGGCCCGCAAGACGATCGTGTCCGGCAACGCGGTCACGTTCCTTGCGGCGGCGGTGCTCTACTTCCTAGCGGTCGGCCAGGTGAAGGGCTTCGCGTTCACCCTGGGGCTAACCACGATCCTCGACCTGGTGGTGGTGTTCCTGGTGACCTGGCCGCTGGTCTACCTGGCGTCCAAGTCGCCGACGCTGGCCAAGCCGTCCTACAACGGCCTCGGCGCGGTTCAGCAGGTCGCACGGGAGCGGCGGGCGGTCGCCAAATCGGGAGGCGCAACGGGCGGCAAGTCCGGAGCCAAAGCGCGCACGCGGGTAACCGCCCAGTCGACGGAACAGGGATAGCCAGATGGCCAAACCGAGCACCAGCAGTGGCACGAAGCCCGCGAAGAAGTCCGCGAAAAGCGACGCCGCAGCCGTCGAAGGCACCAAGAGCCGGACTGCTGTAGATGAGGCCGCCCGGAAGAAGGCAATCTCCGCCAAGGCGCCAAAGCACAGTTTCCTGTCGCGGCTCTACACCGGTACCGGCGCGTTCGAGGTCATCGGTAAGCGGCGGATGTGGTACGCGATCAGTGGCGCCATGGTCGCGATCGCGATCGTCAGCATCCTGGTCCGTGGCTTCACCTTTGGCATCGACTTCGCCGGCGGTACCAAGGTGTCGTTCCCGCGCGGCGACACCACCATCACCCAGGTCGAAGAGGTGTTCCGCAAGAGCGTCGGCAGTAGTCCCGAGTCGGTTGTCGTGGTCGGCAACGGCAACTCGGCGACGGTGCAGATTCGGGCCGAGACGCTCACCAACGAGCAGACCGAGAAGCTGCGCGACGACCTGTTCGACGCCTTCCAGCCCGTCGGCCCGAATGGTGAGGCGAGCAAGCAGGCGATCAGTGACTCCGCGGTGTCGGAGACCTGGGGTGGGCAGATCACCAAAAAAGCCGTGATCGCGCTGGTGGTGTTCCTGCTGTTGGCGTCGCTGTACATCACCGTGCGCTACGAGTGGTTCATGACCATCTCGGCGATGATTTCGATGGTCTTCGACATTCTCGTCACCGCCGGGGTGTATTCGCTGGTCGGATTCGAGGTCACGCCGGCCACCGTGATCGGCCTGTTGACCATCCTCGGGTTCTCCATCTATGACACCGTCATCGTGTTCGACAAGGTCGAGGAGAACACACACGATTTCGAACACAAACCCAAACTGACCTATGCCGAGCAAGCCAACTTGGCCATCAACCAGACTTTCATGCGGTCGATCAACACCAGCCTGATCTCGGCGTTGCCGATCATCTCGCTGATGGTGGTCGCCGTGTGGCTGCTGGGTGTGGGAACGCTGCAGGACCTTGCGCTGGTGCAGTTGGTCGGTGTCGTCGTCGGCACCTATTCGTCGATTTACTTGGCCACACCGCTGCTGGTCAGCCTGCGGGAACGTACCCAGCTGGTGCAGAACCACACCCGCCGGGTGATGCGGCGCCGCAACGCTGCGGTCGGTTCGAAAACGGCACCGGCTGGCACGGAGGGCTCGGGCGACTCCGAAGACACCGTTGACGCCGGAGACGAGGGTGCGGTGGCGACGGCGCCGGACCGCCCAGCGGCCGGCGCAAAGCCAGTCCGCCCCACCAGCCGACGCAGCCAGGGTCCGACCGGCAAGCCGGGCGCTGGTCGGTAACCGGCGATGGCGGCCCGCTGTCGGCACGCTGCGACGTGGGTGGTGGCGATCGCCACCAGCCTCGGCGTCTGGTCGGTGCCGGCGTGCACCAGCGCTACCGTCGACCAGATCGACTACGCCGTCGACGGCGGCCTGATCACCTACAACAGCACCACCGTGGCCGGTGCGGCGTCGGCGGGGCCCCAGGCCTTCTCGCGGACCCTGATCGGCTTCGGCTACCACGGGCCGGACGGCCAGATCGTCACCGACCACGACTTCGGCAGCATCTCCGTGGTGGGCCGCGCCCCGCTGGTACTGGACTACCAGATCGCCGATGCGGCGGTCTACTCCGACAACAAACCCATCACCTGTGACGATTTGGTGTTGGCATGGGCGGCCCAGTCCGGCCGCTTCCCGGGCTTCGATGCCGCAAGCCGAGCCGGCTACCTCGACATCGAGAACATCGAGTGCCAGCCCGGTGCCAAGAAGGCCCGGGTGTCGTTCTTCGGCGACCGCAACATCGTCGACTACGAGGGACTGTTCGCCGCGACCTCGATGATGCCGTCACACATCATCAGCGAGAAGCTCGGTGTGAACACCACCGATGCCGTGCTGGGCAAGCTCGGGCCCGCCGATGAGGTCATCGGCAAGATCGCGCAGGCCTGGAACACCACCTGGCAGCTGGACCGCGGTGCTGACCTGCGGCACTTCCCGTCGTCGGGGCCCTACAAGATCGACTCGGTGCTCGACGGCGGCGCCGTGGTGCTGGTGGCCAACGACTTGTGGTGGGGCGCCAAGCCGGTCACCAAGAGGATCACGGTGTGGCCGCAGACCGCCGACATCGCCGACCGGGTCAACAAACGCGTCATCGAGGTCGTCGACGTCGCGACCGGGTCCGCCGGGTCGCTGATCACCCCGGATGACTACCAGAGCAGCGACAGTCCCTCGGGCGGTATCGAGCAGCTCATCTTCGCCCCGTCCGGCCCGCTGTCGGAGACTCCTGCGCGCCGGGCGGTGGCCTTGTGCACCCCGCGCGACGTCATCGCCCGCGACGCGGGCTTGCCGGTGGTCAACTCTCGGCTCAACACCGCCATGGACGACGCGTTCGACCAGGCCGAGAACGTGCCCGAGGCCGAACAGTTCGCTCGGGCAAACCCCGACGCGGCCCGCGACGCGTTGGGCGGTAAGCCGCTGACGGTGCGTATCGGCTACCGCGGCCCCAACACCCGGCTGGCCGCGGTGATCGGGGCGATCACCAGCTCGTGTGCACCCGCCGGCATCACCGTGACCGAGGTGGCCTCCGAAGCCATCGGCCCGCTCGCACTGCGCGAAGGGCAGATCGACGTGCTGCTGGCCAGCACCGGGGGATCCACCGGCAGCGGGTCGAGCGGATCGTCGGTGGTGGACGCCTACGAGTTGTTCAGTGGCAACGGAAATAATCTGTCCGGTTACCACAACGATCAGATCGACGGCATCGTCTCCGCGCTGGCCGTTACCGCCGACCCCGCGGAAATGGTCCGGCTGCTCGCCGAGAGCGCTCCGGTGCTGTGGGCCGATATGCCGACGCTGCCGCTGTACCGCCAACAGCGCACCCTGCTGTCATCGAAGAAGACCTACGGTGTCGCTGCCAACCCCACCCGGTGGGGCGCGGGCTGGAACATGGACCGCTGGGAGCTGCAACAGTGAACCAGGCCGGGCCTGCGGCAGGCGCCGGTCCGATCATCGCGTCGCTGATTCGCGAGGTGGCGGACTTTCCCACACCGGGAATCGCGTTCAAAGACCTGACCCCGGTCTTCGCCGACGCCGCCGGACTGGCCGCGGTCACCGAGGCGCTGGCTCGCACCGCTGCCGGGGCTGATCTGGTGGCCGGTATCGACGCACGGGGGTTTCTGCTGGCCGGGGCGGTCGCCGACCGGCTCGGGGTGGGCGCGCTAGCGGTCCGCAAGGGCGGCAAGCTGCCACCGCCGGTGCTCTCGGAGCGCTATCAGCTCGAGTACGGAACCGCCGTACTGGAGATTCCGGCAGACGGAATCGATGTGGCCGGGCGCCGGGTGGTCATCCTGGACGACGTACTGGCCACCGGCGGTACCCTGGCCGCTACGCGGCGATTGTTGGATAGGGCAGGAGCCCAGGTGGTTGCGGCGGCGGTGGTGCTGGAGTTGGCGGGGCTGGGCGGACGCGCCGCCGTGGCACCGTTGCAGCTGGACAGCCTGCACCTGATTTAGTCGATATTCTCGTGGTCGGAGGTGAGCAAAGTGGGCCCTGAACCAGGCTTGGCGCAAGGCTCCGAGCCGGGCTCCGACGCAGCTCGGTACAGCACTGACGCCAGCCAGCCGGTGGCGGTGTCGGAGGCGATTGCCCAGGACTCGCCCGCCGAGCGCACCGATCTGTTGAAGGTCCCCAGCAGCGCCTCCCGGCGGGTGCGGGCCCGGATTGCCCGGCGCATCACCGCCCAACGCGGCGCGCTGAGCCCGGTGCTGGAGCCGCTGGTGGCGGTGCACCGGCAGTACTACCCCAAAGCCAATCTGGCGCTGCTCCAACGTGCCTATGAGGTCGCCGAGCAGCGTCACGCCACGCAGCTGCGCCATTCGGGAGATCCCTACATCACCCACCCGGTGGCTGTTGCCACCATCCTGGCCGAGTTGGGCATGGACAGCATCACGTTGGTGGCCGCGTTGCTGCACGACACCGTCGAGGACACCGGGTACACGCTGACCGCGTTGGCCGCCGAGTTCGGCGACGAGGTCGCTCACCTGGTCGACGGGGTGACCAAGCTGGACAAGGTGGTGCTGGGCACTGCCGCCGAGGCCGAGACCATCCGCAAAATGGTCATCGCGATGGCGCGTGACCCTCGGGTGCTGGTGATCAAGGTCGCCGACCGGTTGCACAACATGCGCACCATCAGATTCCTGGCGCCCGAAAAGCAAGCCCGCAAAGCGCGCGAGACGCTGGAAGTCATTGCGCCGCTGGCACATCGGCTCGGCATGGCCACCGTCAAGTGGGAGCTCGAGGATCTGTCGTTCGCGATCCTGCACCCTAAGCGCTACGAGGAGATCGTGCGGCTGGTCGCCGACCGGGCGCCGTCGCGGGACACTTACCTGGCCAAGGTGCGCGCCGAGATCGTCAACACCCTGGCGAAGTCGAAGATCACCGCGACCGTCGAGGGCCGGCCCAAGCACTACTGGTCGATCTACCAGAAGATGATCGTGCGTGGCCGCGACTTCGACGACATCTACGACCTGGTGGGACTGCGGATTCTCTGCGACGAGATCCGGGACTGCTACGCCGCGGTCGGTGTCGTGCACTCGCTGTGGCAGCCGATGGCCGGCCGGTTCAAGGACTACATCGCCCAACCGCGCTACGGGGTCTACCAGTCGCTGCACACCACGGTGATCGGCCCGGAGGGCAAGCCGCTGGAGATCCAGATCCGCACCCGGGAGATGCATCGCACCGCCGAATACGGCATCGCCGCGCACTGGCGCTACAAAGAGGCCAAGGGCCGCAACGGTATTCCGCACCTCAACTCCGCCGCCGAGATCGATGACATGGCCTGGATGCGCCAGCTGCTGGACTGGCAGCGGGAGGCGGCGGACCCGGGTGAATTCCTCGAGTCGCTGCGCTATGACCTGGCGGTCAAAGAGATCTTCGTGTTCACCCCCAAGGGCGACGTGATCACGCTGCCCACCGGCTCCACGCCCGTCGACTTCGCCTACGCCGTGCACACCGAGGTCGGCCACCGGTGTATTGGTGCCCGGGTCAACGGCCGGCTGGTGGCGCTGGAGCGAAAGCTCGAAAACGGGGAAGTGGTCGAGGTTTTCACCTCGAAAGCGCAGAATGCCGGGCCGTCGCGGGACTGGCAACAGTTCGTGGTGTCGCCGCGCGCCAAGGCCAAGATCCGGCAGTGGTTCGCCAAGGAGCGCCGCGAGGAGGCTTTGGAGTCCGGCAAGGACGCGATGGCCCGCGAGGTGCGCCGGGCGG
The DNA here is from genome assembly GCA_964292075.1 of uncultured Mycolicibacter sp. Classification (GTDB taxonomy): domain Bacteria; phylum Actinomycetota; class Actinomycetes; order Mycobacteriales; family Mycobacteriaceae; genus Mycobacterium. The sequence goes on along the minus strand of CAXYUC010000002.1, from coordinate 49,019 downwards.
GTTTGCCGCTGCAGCGACTGGTCAATGGCGAGTCGATGGCGGCGGTGGCCCGCGAACTGCACTACAGCGATGTGTCCGCGCTCTACACCGCGGTCGGCGAGAACCACATCTCGGCGCACCACGTCGTGCAGCGGCTGGTGGCTCAGCTCGGTGGGGTGGACCAGGCCGAGGATGATCTGGCCGAACGCTCCACCCCGCTGACCATTTCGCGCCGCGAACGTCGCACCGACGACGTCGGTGTCGCGGTTCCCGGCGCCACCGGGGTGCTGACCAAACTGGCCAAGTGCTGCACCCCGGTGCCCGGAGACGAGATCATGGGTTTCGTCACCCGTGGCGGCGGGGTGTCGGTACACCGCACCGACTGCACCAATGCCGACGCGCTGCGCCAGCAGGACGAGCGGATCATCGAGGTCAAGTGGGCCCCGTCGCCCTCCTCGGTGTTCCTGGTCGCCATTCAGGTCGAGGCGCTGGATCGGCACCGGCTGCTGTCGGACATCACCAAGGTGCTGGCCGACGAGAAGGTCAATATCTTGTCGGCCTCGGTCACCACGTCACGAGACCGGGTGGCGATCAGCCGGTTCACCTTCGAGATGGGCGACCCGAAGCATCTCGGCCACCTGCTCAACGTGGTCCGCAACGTCGAGGGCGTCTACGACGTCTATCGGGTGACGTCGGCGGCGTAGGGCACCCGCCCGCTAGTCGGCCCGCACCGACTTGACGGTCACCTTGGTTGCCGGCGGTCCGTCGTCGCCGCCGCCCTGCACGCCGGCCGCGGCGATCTTGTCCAGGGTGGCCAGGCCGTCGTCCTGGATCTTGCCGAACACCGTGTACTGCGGCGGCAGCATCGAATCCTTGTAGACCAGGAAGAACTGGCTGCCGTTGGTGCCGGGCCCGGCATTGGCCATCGCCACCGTGCCGCGCGGGTAGGTCACCGGCTGCTGGGCCGCGGGGTCACCCAAGGGGTACTGGTCGGTGGGGTATTCGTTGTCGAACTCGTAGCCCGGTCCGCCGGTGCCGTCGCCGGCGGGATCCCCGCACTGCAGCACGCTGAGCGTCGGCGATGTGGTCAGCCGGTGGCACTGGGTGCCCGAGAAGAAGTCCTTGGCCCCAAGGCTGATGAAACTATTCACGGTGCAGGGGGATTGGGCGTTGTTGAGCATCAATCCGATGGGACCCTGATCGGTCATCATCGAGACGCTGACCTCGGCCGGATCGGTCGGGACCTTGCCGGACCGGGGCGGCTCGACGGCCTTGGAGGCCGGGCGCGCCTTCGGGTACTGGCAGTCGGCGCCCAGCTGAGGCGATGCGGTGAACTTCGGCAGCTGCCCGGCGCTGCCGGTCGGCGCCCCGGAAGCGCCCGAGGAGTCTGCCGATTCCGACGTGCTCGAGGCGGACGAGCCGCTCGCGTTGACGTTGCCCGGATCGTTGTCGCGCAGCACCACGAACACCACCCCGGCGATCAGCAATACCGCCGCCACGGCGCCGACGATCATCAGCAGCCGGCGCTGCTTGCGGGCTGCCTCGGCACGCTGCTGCACCTGTTGGTCCAGATTGCGCTTGGCGGCGGCACGCCGCTCTGAGTTCGTGGGCACCGGCGGTAACCTCCTGGCTCGCTGATTGAGTCGGGCCTCAAGTCTGCCAGAGTGCGCCGGCGCCGACCGCGTCACCGCCGGCCGGGCGGGTAATGGGAAACTGGTCGGCGTGTTGGTCACCGGATTCCCCGCTGGGATGCTGGCGTGCAACTGCTATGTGTTGGCGCAGCGGCAGGGCTCGGACGCCATCGTCGTCGACCCCGGGCAGCGCGCGATGGCCCGGCTGCGGCGGGTGCTTGACGAGAACCGGCTGACGCCGTCGGCGGTACTGCTCACGCACGGCCACATCGACCACATCTGGTCGGCGCAGAAGGTCTCCGACACCTACGGCTGCCCCACCTACATTCACCCCGAGGACCGCTTCATGCTCACCGACCCGCTGCGCTCGCTGGGCACGGTCCCCGGGCAGGCGTTGTTCGGAGTGTTGAGCAAGGCGATGTTCGCCGAGCCCAGGCAGCTGATCGAACTGGATCGTGACGGCGACAAAATCGGCTTGGGCGACACCACGGTCACCGTCGACCACACACCCGGCCACACCCGCGGATCGGTCGTCTTCCGGGTCGAGGGTGACGCTGCCGAAGTCGTGTTCAGCGGGGACACCCTGTTTCAGAACTCGGTCGGCCGTACCGACCTGCCCGGGGGAAGCGGCCGTGATCTGCTGACCTCGATCGTCGACAAGCTGCTGTGTCTTGACGACGGATGCGTGGTGCTGCCCGGCCACGGACCCAAGACCACTATTGGCGCGGAGCGCCGATACAACCCATTCCTAGAAGGGCTCAGTGCGTGAGCACGTTTGCCGCACCCAAAGGGGTGCCCGACTACATTCCGCCGGCCTCGGCCGGCTTCGTCGCCGTCCGCGACGGACTGCTGGCGGTCGCTCGCCGCGCCGGTTACGGCGACATCGAGCTGCCGATCTTCGAGGACACCGCCCTGTTCGCGCGCGGGGTGGGGGAGTCCACCGACGTGGTCTCCAAGGAGATGTACACGTTTGCCGATCGCGGGGATCGCTCGGTGACCCTGCGGCCCGAGGGCACCGCAGGCGTGATGCGCGCGGTGATCGAGCACGGTCTGGACCGCGGTCAGCTGCCGGCCAAGCTCTGCTATTCGGGGCCATTCTTCCGTTACGAGCGCCCACAGGCCGGGCGCTATCGGCAGCTGCAACAGGTCGGGGTCGAGGCGATCGGGGTGGACGACCCGGCGCTGGACGCCGAGGTGATCGCGGTCGCCGATGCGGGCTTCCGCTCCCTGGGCCTGGCCGGCTTCCGGCTGGAGATCACCTCGCTGGGCGACGACACCTGCCGCCCTGCCTATCGAGAGTTACTGCAGCAGTTCCTGTTCGGGCTTGACCTCGACGAGGAGACCCGCCAGCGCGCGCAGCTCAATCCACTGCGGGTGCTCGACGACAAGCGCCCGCACGTGCGTGAGATGACCGCTGACGCCCCGGTCATGCTCGATCACCTCTCCGATCCCGCCCGGACGCACTTCGACACCGTGCTGGCACACCTGAAAGCGCTCGGGGTGCCGTATGTGGTCAATCCGCGCATGGTGCGCGGCCTGGACTACTACACCAAGACCACCTTCGAATTCGTGCACGACGGGTTGGGTGCGCAGTCGGGGACCGGCGGTGGCGGCCGCTACGACGGGCTGATGCGTCAGCTCGGTGGACAGGACCTCTCGGGGATCGGCTTCGGCCTCGGCGTCGACCGCACGCTGCTCGCGCTGGCCGCCGAGGGCAAGACCGTGGGGCAGAGCACCCGGTGTGAGGTGTTCGGGGTGGGTCTGTCCGAGGCGGCCAAGCTGCGGCTCGCTGTGATCGGCGCGCAGTTGCGGGCCGCCGGGGTGCGGGTGGACCTGGCCTACGGGGACCGCGGCCTCAAGGGCGCGATGCGCGCCGCCGACCGCTCCGGGGCCGTCATCGCCTTGGTCGCCGGGGACCGCGACCTGGAGGCAGGCACCGTCGGCGTCAAGAACCTGGCCACCGGGGAACAGGTCGACGTGCCGATCGACGACGTTGTCGCCGAGGTGCGCACGCGGGTGAGCGGCGGCTGACAGCCGGGGCCGATGTGGCGTGAGGGGCAGCTACCGGACCTCGTCGGAGCCGGCCCTCCGGTAGCGTGGCGCGGTATGACGATCTTGCGGAACGTGACGGTCAAGTTCGGGACGGTGTTGCTGATGGCAGCCGCCGGAATGGCGGCCAGCCATGCGACGTCGCTTGCGGACCCGGAGACCAGCCCGGCATCGCCCACCGAGAATCCGGCGGCATCTCCCACCGAGAACGCGGCGCCGTCGCCGACGCCCACCCCGACGGAGAACGCGACCGAGCCGTCGGCCGACGCCCCGAAGAAGACCACGACCGGCGGCCACGAGGTCACCTACACCATCACCGCTACCAGTGATCTGACCGGCAACATTTCCTACATCAAGACCGACCCGCCCAGCATGGCTGCTTACAACGCCAACTCCTCGGAGTACCTCGAGACGGTCCGGGTGCCCATCGGTGGGGGACAGCCGGTGGTCTACACCACCACGCTGGCCGATCCGAGTCAGTGGGCGCTGGTCACCGCCAGCGGGGGGTTGCGGACCAACCCGGAATTCCACTGCGACATCGCGGTCGACGGCGAAGTGGTGGTGACGCAACAGGGCGGCAGCGGCGTGTCCTGCGCTACCCGGCCATGGTGACGGATCCGGCTCAGTCGGCGAACACGTACACCCAGGCTCGCGCACCCGAGCGCAGCGGCACCGAGATCCGCCGGTAGGCGTCGACCTCGTATTCGTCAGCGGCCGCCAGTTCGGCGGTGCTGATCGCGAACACCGTGCCAGGCACAGCTGCGTCCTGCGCGTCGGAAGGACGCAGGATCGGATGGCGGTCGCTGCCACTGACAGCCACCACGTGCGGATCGGTGATCGTCACGTAGTCAAGGTCATAGCCAACGATCGCGTCGGGCCGGCCGTCGAGTTCGCGCCCGAACGTGCTGCGTTGCACTTCCGGTAGCTGCAGGGTGCCGTAGGAGAACAGCAGCTCGCTGCTCACTGCGCGCCACCGTCGGCTGCGACGACGAGGACCTCGGCAGGTTGGGAGCCCACCGGGCGGAGGCGATGGCTGATCGAGGCATCGAAGTAGGCGCTGTCACCGGCGCTCAGCGTCAACGTCGCATCGCCGTACTCCAACTCGACGGTCCCGGTGTGCACGAAAAGGAACTCCTGGCCCTGATGAACCGGGTGCGGCGGATGACCGTCGCGATTGGTACTCCCGGTCGGACGAACCACAAAAGGGGACATCGTCTTTCCCAGCATGTTCGCGGCCATCGCTCGGTAGCGCTGCCGATCCCCGCTGCGGTCCGCGGCCCGGTCCACGGCGATCTTGTCCTCGGTGCCGCGCTCGGAGAACAGTTGGGCCACATCGACGTCCAGGGCCTGCGCCACCTTGATGGCCACCGCGATGGACGGCGTGCTGCGACTGCGTTCGATCTTGGACAGGTAGCTCTTGGTCAGCCCGGTCCGCTCGGCGAGGCCTTCGAGGGTAAGTCCTCGCTGCTTGCGGACGGCGCGCAGCAATTCCGTCATGCATCCATAATGGCATAGCGGATGACACAAGGTGTCCTATCGGCTAGGGTCGTGTCATCGACTTCCCGTCACCGAGGAGCTGCCATGGGCGCCACGTTCGACGATTCCAAATCCGACCTGATGCAACGCGCGGAGCACCGCTTGGCGGAGAACTTCACCGGAAGCCAGTGGTCCACGCGCCAGAAATTGGCGTTGACCTGCCGGGCGTTGTTCGACCGCGGTCATGACTCCGGCCTGGCCGGACAGATCACCGCCCGCGCCGAAGCGCCGGGCACCTACTACACCCAGCGGCTCGGTCTCGGGTTCGACGAGATCACCGACGCCAATCTGCTGCTGGTCGACAAAGACCTCAACGTGATCGAGGGCGAGGGGATGGCCAACCCCGCCAACCGATTCCACAGCTGGATCTACCGGGCCCGCCCCGATGTCCAGTGCATCGTGCACACCCACCCGTTTCACGTCGCCGCACTGTCCATGCTGGAGACCCCGCTGATCGTCTCGCACATGGACACCACACCGCTCTACGACGACTGCGCCTTCCTGCCGCTGTGGCCGGGGGTTCCGGTCGGAAACGAGGAGGGCGAGATCATCTCCGCGGCTCTCGGCGACAAGAAGGCGATCCTGCTAGCGCATCACGGCCAGATCGTGGCCGGTGCCAGCGTGGAGGAGGCCTGCTCGCTGGCGGTGCTGATCGAGCGTGCCGCCGCGCTGCAGCTGGCTGCGATGGCCGCCGGGACCATCAAGGAACTCCCGGAGAAGCTGGCCCGAGAAGCCCACGACTGGACCTTGCTGCCCAACCGCAGCCAGGCCAACTTCGCCTACTACGCCCGCCGCGCGCTGGCCGGCCACCCCACTGTGATCAATCAGTAGCGGGATCACCCGATCAGCAAGGAGTCCCTCGTGGCAGCACAGTTATCTGGCGTCATCGGCTACCCTGTGACGCCGTTCCGTGACGGCGGAATCGACACCGCGGTCCTGACCACCGTCATTGACCGGCTCGTCGAGGCCGGCGTGCACGCCATCGCCCCGCTGGGCAGCACCGGTGAACTCGCCTACCTCGACGAAGACGAATTCGACACCTGCGTCGACGCCTCGATCGCCGCGGTCGCCGGGCGCCTGCCGGTGCTGGTCGGGGTCTCGGATCTGACCACAGCCACCACGGTGCGCCGCGCTCGCTATGCCGCGCAGGCCGGCGCGGATGCGGTGATGGTCTCGCCGGTGTCGTACTGGAAACTGTCTGAACGCGAGATCACGGCGCACTATGGGGCCATCTCCGATGCCATCGACATTGACATCGTGGCCTACAACAATCCGGCGACGTCCGGGATCGACATGAGCCCGGAGTTGCTGGTGGCCATGTTCGAGCGCATCGAGCACGTGACCATGGTCAAGGAGTCCACCGGCGATCTGAGCCGGATGCGGCGGATCGCCACGCTGTCCGACGGGCGCCTGCCGTTCTTCAACGGCAGCAATCCGCTGGTGCTCGACGCGCTACGCGCCGGCGCGGCCGGCTGGTGCACCGCGGCCCCCAACCTGCGTGCGCAGCCCTGCCTGGATCTCTACACCGCGGTCACCGCCGGTGAACTGGACAAGGCCCAGGCGTGCTATGACGACCTCAAGCCGCTGCTGGAGTTCATCGTGGCCGGCGGGCTACCCACCACGGTCAAGGCCGGCCTGGAGATGCTCGGGGTGCCGGCCGGGGAACCGCGTCGGCCGCTGTTACCGCTCGACGAGGCCGGACGCGCGCAGCTGCGTGCGCTGGTTACGGGCTAGCCCAGATTCGAGGCGGCGAAGGTGTCGCACTGGTTGGGGTCGCCGGTCTGATAGCCGACGGTGAACCAGTGCTGACGCTGCGCTGACGCACCGTGGGTCCACGATTCCGGGTTGACCCGGCCAGTCGCGGCCTCCTGGATGCGGTCATCACCCACCGACGACGCCGCCGACAATGCATCGCGGATGTCGGCATCGGTGAGTGGCTTCAGGAACGGCACCCCGGTGCCCTCCTGCTTGGTCACCGACGCGTAGTGCGCCCACACGCCGGCGTAGCAGTCGGCCTGCAACTCGGTGCGGACCCCGGCCCCGGTCGCACCCTGCGCGCCGGTTTGGGCCCGGCCGAGCACGCCCAGCAGGTTCTGCACGTGGTGGCCGAACTCGTGGGCGACCACGTACTCCTGTGCCAGCGGCCCGCTGCTGGAGCCGAACCGGTCGACGAGCACCTTGAAGAAGTCGGTGTCGAAGTAGGCGGTCTGGTCTGCGGGGCAGTAGAACGGTCCGACCGCGCTGCTGGCCACCCCACAGGCCGTGGACGTCTGTCCGCTGAACAGCTGCACGCGCGGACGCGTATAGCCGCGCAGCAAGTCCGACCACACCGCGTCCACCGAGTTGGCCGTGGCGACCACCCGGCACTGCACGTACTTATTGGCGTCCTGGCCGGTGCGGCACTTGTCGAGATCGAACCCCGGCGCCGTGTACTGGCCCTGGTCCACCGGCTGCTGGCTGAGCACATCGCCGGGATCGGCTCCCAGCAGCAGCGCCACCACCAGGATCACCAGCCCGGCAACGCCGCCTCCGATCGCGATCCCACGGCCGCCGCCGCCAGAGGAGGTGGTGCTGGTATCGATCTGCATACCCTCGTTGAAGGTCATCGCACGCTCCGTGGAGTTGTCCGTAGTTTGATAGTGGCCCGCCGACCGATTGGGGCACCTTAGCTTCGCATATCGGCACCGGCCTCCAAGCCCGGTTTAGTGCGGTTGAACGCGTCGAATCCCACGTCTTGGCTAAGTGAAGACAGCTTTGTCTGACCAGATCCCAAAGCTTTACTGAATGTTTGTCCCGGCGCTGTACCACGAGTTCGCGTCGGTGTTACGTTCTGCATCCGGCCGCAATGGGATGCCTCCAGCGACGGCCGCTGCAGCTACCTGCCCCCAGAGTCAAGAGAGGCCGTCGGCTCGGTGAACGTTTCAACTCGTGCTTCCAGCGCCCCGTGGTGCGCCGGCCACAAGTTGTCGTTCGCCCCGACCGCCCCAGCTTTATCAGACCGTTATTACAACTGTCCGCTAGAGTGACCTACGTCAAGTATTGACGCAGACTTCGTATACCCAACACTTCCCCGAGACGCTTGCACGACCCCCCAGGAGGAACAATGTCGTTCGTAACCGCTCAGCCAGAGATTCTGACAGCGGCCGCCGGAAGCCTTTCCGGAATCGGCGACTCGATGACCGCGGGGGTCACCGCCGCTGCTGCTCCCACCACGGGTGTAGCCGCGCCCGCCGCCGACCTGGTGTCGGCGCTGACTGCTGCCCAGTTCTCGGCCCACGGGTCCCTGTTCCAGGAAGTCAGTGCGCAGGCCGCGGCGGTGCACCAGCAGATCGTGGCCACCTTGGGGAGCAACGCGAGCGCCTACGCTTACACCGAGGCTGTCAACGCCGCGACTGCTGGCTGAACCGGGGCGCATAGATGAGTTTCAGTATCTTTCCGCCCGAGATCAACTCCGGGCTTATCTATACCGGCCCCGGTTCCGGTCCACTTCTGGAAGCCGCGGCAGCCTGGACTCAGCTGTCGAGCGAGTTGATGACGTCGGCGACAGCGACGCACTCGGTGATCGCGAACCTGGACTCGACCTGGACGGGGGCCGGCTCGGCTGCCGCCACGGCCTCGACCGCGCCGTATGTGGCCTGGCTGGAGCAGGCCTCGGCCACCGCCGCCAACAACGCTGCGCTGGCCACCCAGGCGGCCGCCCTGTTCGAGGCGGCGCGGGCCGCATCGGTGCCGCCCCCGGTGATCGCGGCCAACCGCGCGATGCTGCTAGCACTGGTCTCCACCAACTTCTTCGGACAGAACTCCACGGCGATCGCTGCGACCGAGGCCCAGTACGAAACGATGTGGGCGACCGACGGCGCCGCCATGGACACCTACAGCGGGTCTGCGGAGGCCAACAACAACGCGTTGCAGCAGGTGTCGAACCCGCCGCAGACCGCAAACGCCGCGCAGACCCCCACACCGGGATCGGCCGACGCCACCGGCGGGGGCCCGTTACCCGGCACCGGTGTCACCCCCAACCCCGGCTACAACTTCACCACGGTCGGCGGGTATCTCACCTCTCTTGGGTTGGACACGAGCGTGTTACCAGCCAGTATGGACACCTTGCTCGCCACTCCGATGTCCCAGCTGAGCGCAGCGCTCTCGCCGGTGACCGGGGCTTCCTCCGTCGGCATGATGGGGGTGCGTTTCCTGATGATGCTGCCGCAGCTCGCCCGGATGGGCGCGATGGGCGGGACGGCGGGAGCGCTGGCCGGGCAGACCGCCGGCGCGAGCGGCGCCGGCACGCTGATGACCCAGATCGGCGACTTCGTCAACGACAAGCTGCAAGGTGCGGTCGGCGTGCTGGCCGGCCACTTCAGCTCGGCCACCAACGCGATCTCCGCCAAGCTCGGCCAAGCCGCTTCGATGGGCGCGCTGAAGGTGCCGGGAGCTTGGGCGTCGGCCGCCGACGGTATGGTCCGCGCCGCCCCGGTACTGCCTGCCACCACGGTCAGCGCCCCGATCCAGACCATGTCGGCGGCCTCCGGGCTGCCCGGTGGTCCGTTCGACCACGCCATGATGGGCGCGATGGCCGGACGTGGAATGGGCGCGGTGGCCGCCAAGGCCCCCAAAGTTATGCCCCGTTCGCCGGCCGGCGGGTAGCGGAAGGGGCCTGAACACACACGTGTCCGCCGGGCCGGCGCCCGGCTACCACAACGAATTGAAGAGCACGAGGGAGAAAATCATGGCAACACGTTTTATGACTGATCCGGACGCGATGCGTTCGATGGCGGGCCGTTTTGATGTGCATGCGCAGACGGTGGAGGACGAGGCTCGTCGGATGTGGGCGTCGTCGACGAACATTTCCGGTGCGGGTTGGGGTGGTCTGGCGGAGCGGACGTCGATGGACACCATGGGTCAGATGCAGACCGCGTTTCGCAACATTGTGAACATGTTGCATGGGGTGCGGGATGGTCTGATTCGTGACGCGAACCACTACGAGCAGCAGGAAGCTGCTTCTCAGCAGATCCTGTCGAGCTAGGAGGAGAACCGCAGATGTCGATTAATTACCAGTTCGGTGATGTGGATGCGCACGGTGCGTTGATTCGTGCCCAGGCTGCGTCGTTGGAGTCTGAGCACCAGGCGATCGTGCACGATGTGTTGGCTGCTGGGGATTTCTGGGGTGGCGCGGGTTCGGTGGCGTGCCAGGAGTTTGTGGCGCAGTTGGGTCGCAACTTCGCGGTGATCTACGAGCAGGCCAACAGTCACGGTCAGAAGGTGCAGTCGGCCGGCAACAACATGGCCAACACCGACGCGTCCGTCGGCTCCAGCTGGGCCTGACCCAAGCCAATCTCGATCAAGAGACCGGCGCAGCCCGCAGGCTGCGCCGGTCTCTTGCGTTCCGGGGGAGAGGATGCCGCCCCAGCTTGTCCAGCGTGCTGTGGTCAGCCTGTGATGGCTGCCGACGAGCATGCACCTAGCACCGTGGTGGACAGGAACGTCGCGGCATTGGCCAGATAGTTGTCGGTCGGGTCATAGGTCGGCAGTGCCAACACAAACGCCCGCCGGTACTGGGCGGACAGCTCCGCGAAGTCCTGCAGGGTGGGGTTGTTGCTGCGGCGGCCCAGCTGCTGCATCTTGTTGGCCAGGCTGATCATGATCGGGCCAACTGCCAGGTTCACTGCCTTCTGCTGCGGGTTCCAATACGTCCCAGGGATGCTGGGATCGATGCCGTGCCATTCGGCGGCATCGACACCGAACTTGTCCAGCGTGGCCTTCCAATCCGCGCACACCGGATTAGACCCGGTCAGATAGCGCTGCGGGTTGGCCGGGTTGCCGGGTGAGGCGGTCTTGGTGGGGGCGGACTGCGCCTCGATCATCGGCGCGCGGGTCGCTGCCGATCCGTTGTTCGCTGCGGCACAGATCGCGGCCAGCGCCGAGGCGGCGCTGTGTGCGGTGCCGGCCAGCGGAGCGTCCCGCTCGGTGTAGGTGGGAATGTGCTCGACGAAGGTCCGGGCGTAAGCGATGAACTGCTCGTAGAGTTCGCGCATCACCCGGTGCGGGGTCAGCTTCACCAAACCGACGGTCTGGGCGGCAGCATTGCGCACCACCTGGCCGGCGGCCAGGTACTGCTTCTTCTGCTCGTCATTCCACGCCGAAGCCGGAATCGACTGGTCGCGCTCATTCCACTTGCCCTGTCCCAGCATCGACAGCGTGCTGGACAGGTTGCTGCTGATCGATATCCATGCGGTACAGCTGGGGTCATTGATGATGATTGAGACTGGGTCGGTGTCGTCGGCGCTGGCGATACCCGAGGCCGCCGCGCTGCGGCTGGAGGCCGAGCCGGCCAGCGAACTTTTGCCGGGGTCGCCGCCTAGCAGCACTACCGCGACCAACACCAGCGCGACCACGGCCAGCACGACTACCGCGGCCAATCCCCATTTGAGGCTCTTGTTCTGTTTCGGGGCAGCGACTTCGTCGTAGTCCTCGTCCTCGTCTTCGTCCTCGTCGTCATAGTCAAAGTCGAGATCGTCGGTGCCGTTAGTCACAGTGAGCCAGCTTAAAGCACCGACCGGCGCGGAGCAGTGTCACGAGAGGGCTCTAGACTTGGCGACCGTCAAACCGTTACCGAACCATCTGTCACCAAGGGGGTATTTGTGCTGCGCAGCCACGACGCCGGCTCACTACGGGCCATCGACGCCGGGCGCAGCGTCACGCTTGCCGGTTGGGTGGCGCGCCGACGTGATCACGGCGGGGTCATCTTCATTGACCTGCGTGACGCTTCCGGGGTGGCGCAGGTGGTGTTCCGTGACGCCACTGTCCTGGAGCAGGCGCACCGTCTGCGGGCCGAGTTCTGCGTGGCAGTCACCGGTGTCATCGAGGTTCGCCCGGAGGGCAATGAGAATCCCGATCTGCCCACCGGGGCCATCGAGATCAACGCTACGAGGCTGACGGTTCTCAACGAATCTGCGGCTTTGCCGTTTCAGCTCGACGAATCCGCCGGCGAGGAAGCTCGGCTCAAGCACCGCTACCTGGACCTGCGTCGCGAAGACGGGCCCGGCGCCGCGCTGCGACTTCGTTCGCAGGCCAACGCCGCAGCCCGTTCGGTGCTGGCCGAGCAAAAATTCGTCGAGATCGAAACGCCCACGCTGACCCGCTCGACCCCGGAGGGCGCCCGCGACTTCCTGGTTCCGGCACGGCTGCAGCCCGGTTCGTTCTACGCGCTGCCGCAGAGCCCGCAGCTGTTCAAGCAGCTGCTGATGGTGGCCGGCATGGAGCGCTATTACCAGATCGCCCGTTGCTACCGCGACGAGGACTTCCGCGCCGACCGCCAGCCGGAGTTCACCCAGCTGGACCTGGAGATGAGCTTCGTCGACGCCGAGGACGTGATCGGCATCGCCGAACAGGTGCTCAAGGCGCTGTGGGCCCTGATCGGCTACGACCTGCCGCTGCCGCTGCCCCGGATGACCTACGCCGACGCGATGCGCCGGTTCGGTTCGGACAAGCCCGACCTGCGGTTCGGGTGCGAGCTGGTGGAGTGCACGGAGTTCTTCTCCGACACCACCTTCCGGGTCTTCCAGGCTCCCTACGTGGGCGCAGTCGTCATGCCGGGCGGGGCTTCGCAGCCGCGGCGCACGCTGGACGGCTGGCAGGAGTGGGCCAAGCAGCGCGGCGCCAAGGGCCTGGCGTACGTGCTGGTCGGCGAGGACGGCGAGCTGGCCGGACCGGTCGCCAAGAACCTCACCGACGCCGAACGCGCCGGGCTGGCCGGCCACGTCGGCGCCGCGCCGGGGGACTGCATCTTCTTTGCGGCCGGGCCGGCCAAGGGATCCCGGGCGCTGTTGGGGGCGGCTCGTGGTGAGATCGCCCGGCGTCTGGACCTGATCGACCCGAACGCCTGGGCGTTCACCTGGGTGGTTGACCCGCCGCTGTTCGAGCCCGCCGACGACGCCACCGCCGCCGGCGATGTGGCCGTCGGCTCGGGTGCCTGGACCGCGGTACACCACGCCTTCACCTCGCCCAAGCCGGAGCACGCCGGCAGCGTGGAGACCGACCCGGGCTCGGTGCTTGCCGACGCCTACGACGTGGTGTGCAACGGCAACGAGATCGGCGGCGGCTCGATCCGTATCCACCGCCGCGATATCCAGCAGCAGGTCTTCAAGGTCATGGGGATCGACGAGGCATCGGCGAACGAGAAGTTCGGATTCCTGTTGGACGCGTTCAGTTTCGGTGCACCGCCGCACGGCGGGCTGGCGTTCGGCTGGGACCGGGTGGTGGCGTTGCTGGCCGGCGTCGACTCCATCCGCGAGGTCATCGCGTTCCCGAAGTCCGGTGGCGGCATCGATCCGCTGACCGACGCCCCGGCACCGATCACCGCGGCGCAGCGCAAAGAAGCCGGTATCGACGCGGTGCCCCAGCGAGCAGACACAAACTCGCACAAATCCGGCTGATTTCGCGCGATTCTGCGTCTGCTCGCGGCGAAGATGGTGCGATGGACTCCGCTGAATTCGCCCGACTGGTTATCGCCAACATGCCGTTCGCGGCTGCGTTGCAGATCGAGATCGCTGAACTGTCGCCGCAAGAGGTGCGCGCGACCATGGCATGGGCGCCCGAGCGCTGCACCACCGGCGGCATGCTGCATGGGGGAGCGCTGATGGCGTTCGCCGACACCGCCGGCGCGGTGTGCGCGGTGGTCAACCTGCCCCAGGGCGCCAGCACGTCGACCATCGAGTCGAAGACCAATTTCTTCCGCGCGGTGCGGGAAGGCAGCGTGACGGCGACCAGTGTGCCGCTGCACGTCGGACGTACGACCATCGTCGTGCAGACCGACCTGACCGACGAGCGTGACAAGCTGGTCGCTCGGGTCACCCAAACCCAGGCGGTGCTGTCGCCGAAGTAGCGGGACTCACCAGAACGGTTTGAGCAGCTGGCGCATCGCCGGCGGCACCCAGCCTTTCACCGACGACGGGAATACCCGACCTGGGCCGCATTTCGGCCAGGCATACGGGCCTTGCTCGTCGAGGACCCGCGTGGCGACGGCGATCTGTTCCTCCCGAGATGCCTGCGCCGGTGACCCCACTCCGCCGAATGCACGCCAGGTCGATGGTTTGAACTGCAGACCGCCGTAGAAACCATTGCCGGTGTCGGCGGCCCAGTTGCCGCCGGATTCGCATTGGGCGACCGCGTCCCAGCCCAGTGCCATGTTGTCCGCGTGGGCCACCCCCGCCGAAGACAGCAGCGTGCCCACAATCCCCCCGGTGATCAGCCCGGACGTGGCCCACGTGAGCTGGCGCCGTCCAAACTGCACGACACGCCGTGCCGTGTTCCGGTACATATCACAACCTCCGTGATAGCTGTCTATCAGTGAGGTTTCAGAGCATAACGCGACTAATGATGAAATTGCACATTTTGGTCAGCTAAAGATACAAATGGGTCTTTTGTTATTGATTGAGACAAAAGTAAACAAAAGTTGTTTCACTTAACTAAGTTGTGATTGTTACGTATGTTGCGAGAGATCTCTTATAAATTAAGAGAATTTTGAGTGACTGATGTTGCTGAAGTGACAGTTGTGGCCAGAGTGGTGGCTGGGTAGTTGTGGAACGCGGGTGCGGCAGAGTTGGTCCAGCCGAGAAAAATCGCTGGAATCGCGCGTCGGGTTCCCCGGCAGCATGGCCGGGCGCGCCTAGGCTGCCTCGGGTGGCCGACCGCTATGGAACCGACATCCTCGCCGACAATCCGCACGCCGCCCGCAGGGTCCGCTCGGTGGAGGTCCCGGTGCAGCGCGGCATGGTGGTCGAAGACGCCGAAAGTGGCTACGTCGGGGCCGTCGTGCGGATCGCCTACGGTCGGATGGACCTCGAGGACCGGCACGGCCGCACTCGCGGATTTCCCGTCGGTCCCGGCTACCTGATCGACGGCAAGCCGGTGATTCTGACCGAGCCCCGCCCGACCGCACCCGTGGCGCCCGACCGGACGGCATCGGGTTCGGTGGCGGTCCGCGGCGCACGCGCCAAGGTCGCGCTGGCCAGCCGGATCTATGTGGAGGGCCGCCACGACGCCGAACTTGTCGAGCAGGTCTGGGGTGACGACCTGCGCATCGAAGGTGTGGTGGTGGAATACCTCGGCGGCATCGATGACCTGGCCGGCATCGTCGCCGAATTCCAGCCCGGGCCGGGCCGCCGACTCGGTGTGCTGGTCGACCACCTGGTCGACGGCTCCAAGGAGACCCGCATCGCCGAGGCGGTCCGCCGTGGCTCGGGCGGTGCGCACACCCTGATCGTCGGGCACCCCTACGTCGACATCTGGCAGGCGGTGAAGCCGGGGCGGCTCGGACTGCGGGCGTGGCCCAAGATTCCGCGCAACGTGGAGTGGAAGCACGGGATCTGCGCCGCGCTGGGCTGGCCGCACGCTTCACAGGCCGACATCGCCGGCGCCTGGCAGCGCATCCGGGGCCGGGTGCGGGACTGGACCGACCTGGAGCCCGAGCTGATCGGCCGGGTCGAGGAACTGATCGATTTCGTGACGCAATCACCCTGAATCGGGCCACCGCAGCCCTCCGAGCCGGTTGGATGTCAGCCATGAAAACAATTGCCGCCGTGGCACATGCACCCAACCAGCCCTTCGAGATCATGGAGCTCGATCTCGACGGGCCCGGCCCGGGCGAGGTGCTGATCAAGTTCACCGCCGCCGGGCTGTGTCATTCGGATCTGCACGTGGCCGACGGGGACTGGCCGAACCGGTTCCCGATCGTCGGCGGGCACGAGGGCTCCGGGATCATCGAGGACGTCGGTCCCGGAGTCACCAAGGTCAAGCCCGGCGATCACGTGGTGTGCTGCTTCATTCCCAGCTGTGGCAGCTGCCGGTACTGCTCGACCGGACGGCAGAACCTGTGCGATATGGGTGCCACCATCCTGGAAGGTTGTATGCCCGACGGCACGTTCCGATTCCACTCGGGCGGAACGGACTACGGCGGGTTCTGCATGCTGGGCACCTTCGCGGAGCGGGCGACGGTCTCGCAGCATTCGGTGGTCAAGGTCGATGAGTGGCTGCCGTTGGAGACCGCGGTGCTGGCTGGCTGCGGGGTGCCCACCGGCTGGGCGACGGCCAACTACGACGGTGGGGTGCGCGCCGGGGACACCGTGGTGGTCTACGGCATCGGCGGGGTCGGTATCAACGCCGTGCAAGGGGCCGCGCACGCCGGCGCCAAGTATGTGGTGGCCGTCGACCCGGTGGCGTTCAAACGCGAGACTGCCTTGAAACTCGGTGCCACCCACGCGTTCGCCACCGCCGAGGAGGCGATGGAGAAGATCGCCGAGCTCACCTGGGGGCAGATGGCCGACCAGGCGCTGATCACCGTCGGCGACCTGGGGTTGGCCGTCACGACCGCGGCGATCAACACGGTCGGCAAGGGCGGCACCGTCGTCGTCGCGGCGATGGCCCGCCTGGAGGACCTCGACGTGCAGGTGTCGGGCACCATGTTGGCCCTGTTCGGCAAGACCATCAAAGGCACGTTGTTCGGCGGGGCGAACCCGCAGTACGACATCGTGCGACTGCTGCGCCTCTACGACGCCGGCCAGCTCAAACTCGACGAGCTGGTCACCCGCCGCTACACCCTGGAGCAAGTCAACGAGGGCTACCAGGATCTGCGTGACGGCAAGAACATCCGCGGGGTGATCGTGCACCGCTGACGCCACGGCGGTCAGACGGGAATGGTATGCCTGAAGGCGTGTCCGACGGACTGTTCGACCTGACCGGCGCACCGGCGCCTGAACCCAGCAGCACCTCCACTCCGCTGGCGGTGCGGATGCGGCCGGCATCCCTCGATGAGGTGGTCGGCCAGGACCACCTGCTGGGGCCGGGCTCGCCGCTGCGGCGGCTGGTCGACGGCTCCGGGGCGGCCTCGGTCATCCTCTACGGTCCGCCCGGCACCGGAAAGACCACGTTGGCCTCGCTGATCTCCGGCGCTACTGGCCGGCGCTTCGAGGCGCTGTCGGCGCTGAGTGCCGGGGTCAAAGAGGTCCGCGCGGTGATCGACACCGCCCGCCGCGCGGCCGCCTACGGCGAACAGACCGTGCTGTTCATCGATGAGGTGCATCGGTTCTCCAAGACCCAGCAGGACGCGCTGCTGGCCGCGGTGGAGAACCGGGTGGTGCTGCTGGTGGCCGCCACCACGGAGAACCCGTCGTTCTCGGTGGTCGCCCCGCTGCTGAGCCGATCGCTGATCCTGCAGCTGCGGCCGCTGGGACCCGACGACATCGCCACGGTGGTGCGCCGCGCCATCGACGACGAACGCGGCCTGGGCGGCCGGATCGAGGTGGCGCCCGACGCCGTCGATCTGCTGGTTCGGCTCGCCGCCGGCGACGCCCGCCGGGCCTTGACGGCACTGGAAGTCGCGGCCGAGGCGGGCCAGCGGGTGACCGTCGAGATCGTCGAGGGATCCCTGGATCAGGCCGCGGTGCGCTACGACCGCGACGGCGATCAGCACTATGACGTCATCAGTGCGTTCATCAAGTCGGTGCGGGGCTCCGACGTCGACGCCGCGCTGCATTACCTGGCCCGCATGCTGGTCGCGGGGGAGGACCCGCGGTTCATCGCCCGCCGGCTGATGATTCTGGCCAGCGAGGACATCGGGATGGGTGATCCGACCGCGCTGCAGACAGCGGTGGCCGCCGCCCAGACCGTCGCGCTGATCGGCATGCCCGAGGCGCAACTGACCTTGGCGCACGCCACCGTGCACCTGGCAACTGCCCCGAAGTCCAATGCGGTGACCAGCGCGCTGGGCGCGGCGATGGCCGACATCCGGGCCGGCAAGGCCGGGGCGGTTCCGGCGCACCTGCGCGACGGGCACTACGCGGGAGCGCAGTCACTGGGCAATGCGGTGGGTTACCGGTACGCCCACGATCATCCGGACGGTGTTGTGCCGCAACAATATCCACCCGACGATCTGGTGGGTGTGGACTATTACCAGCCCACCGGTCGGGGTGCTGAGCGTGAGATAGCCGGGCGGCTGGCGCGGTTGCGAGCGATCATCCGCCGCCGCTAGGTCACCAGGTGCCGGCGGCGAGGTCGGCGAACAGGTTGGTCACCGTGTCGGGCATCGCGTCCAGCGCGGCGGAGATGCTGGTCACCCCGTCCTGGAATGCCGTGGTGAGCGCCGCCGAATCACCGGACACCAGGGCATCCAGGACGTGGTCGAACGCCACCTGCGGAGGTAGCACCAGGTCCCGCCAGATTAGGAAGAGGTCACCCAGTGCGCCGGGGTTCTCTGGGACGGCCTGGCCGGCCCAGCTGAGCAGCGTCCAGCCGTCGGTGGGGTTGCCCTCGACCTGGATCAGTCCGGCGTTGGGCACCAGCGCGGGCGTCCCGCCGTTGCCCAGCGACGCGATCACCGTGTTGACCAGCGCCATCGGGTCGGGGTTCTTGACGTTGAGCATGGTCCAGATCATCATCGACGCCTCGCTGCTGTAGGCCACGTCGGTGATGTTGCCGTCGTTGCCGGTCACCGGATTGGCCAGCGCCGCGTTGTACATCGCATCGACGGACGCGGTGTAGTTGTCGTTGACGACCACCCCGTTGTACTCGTTGGCGCCGGGAATCTGGAAGGCGTTGACCAGGCCCAACATCCACAGCACCACGGCCACGTCGTAGTAGATGCCGCCGAGGCTGAGCACCGGCTGGTTGGCGAAGATCCCGCCGTCGACTTCGACTAGCCCGTTCAGGATCTGTGGGTCCATGCCCTGCAGCGTGGCGAATGGCGCCGCGGTGTCCTGGGCGTCGGTGTCCGGTCCAGAGAACAGGCCGGCGACGTGGTGCGGCCCGCCGACCTCGGCGTAGATCTGGTTGGCGGTGTCGGCCGCCTGCTGCTTGCCCAGGTCGCTGATCCCCGCCCCGGGGAACTCCGGAGAGAACGGGATCCGCGAGTTGGCGGGCGCCATGTCTTCGGCGTGCCGGACGATGTCGAGGACGATGTCCTGGGCGGTCAGCGTGATGTCCCGAGCAGTCAGGATCGGCAGGGCATGCGGTGACGCTGCGATCGGAGCGACGAGGCCGGCGCCAATCAGCGCGATTGCCGCGGCCGTGCAGCAAGAGCGTATCTCCGGCATTTCGAGGCCCCCCATTCATCAGCTACGGCACGGTATCGACTAATGAAAATGTCAGGTGAGGGTAGCAATGGGGGTTGGTGGCGACAACAGTTTTGAGTGGCGGTGGCGAGTATTGCCAGCAAACGCGCAGCGTCAGCCGGCCGAGGCGAAGATGGCGCAGCACAGCCTGGCGCGGGAGGCGCTGATCAACGGGCCCCGAGTACCCCGGCGAGCAGACGCGAAAGCCCCCTTCAGAGGCCCCAAATGGGGGTTTTCACGTCTGCTCGCCGGGGGAAACCCAACCCGTAGGCTGGGCAGTGATGAACACCGAAGTACTTGACGTCGACACCGCCCGGCGTCGCACCGTCGACCTCACCGAGCTGGTGAAGTCGTTCTGCGCCGGCCTCGGTGACGGGCTGTGCAACGTCTTCGTGCCACACGCGACGGCGGGGGTGGCGATCATAGAGACCGGCGCCGGATCCGACTCCGACCTGGTCGACACGCTGGAACGGCTTTTGCCGCGAGACAATCGCTACCGGCACGCGCACGGGTCGCCCGGTCACGGAGCCGATCACGTGCTGCCGGCGATCGTCGCGCCGTCGATCACGGTTCCGGTGGCTGATGGTGAGCCGCTGCTGGGAATCTGGCAGTCCGTTGTCCTGGTCGACCTGAACCGCGACAACCCTCGCCGAAGTGTGCGATTGAGCTTTGTCGGGGCCGGCGCCACCTGAGGATCCTTGCCTGCCGAGAACACGATCGGCAGCCCGGTACTGTAGTGCCGTCTAAACGGGCGAGACGGCGGGAAGCGATAGATAGTGCAGACACACGAGATCAGGAAACGCTTCCTCGATCACTTCGTGAAAGCGGGCCACACCGAAGTGCCGAGCGCTTCGGTGATCCTTGATGACCCCAACCTGTTGTTCATCAACGCCGGCATGGTGCAGTTCGTGCCGTTCTTCCTGGGCCAGCGGACCCCGCCGTATGCCACCGCCACCAGTGTCCAGAAGTGCATCCGTACTCCGGACATCGACGAGGTGGGCATCACCACCCGGCACAACACGTTCTTCCAGATGGCCGGCAACTTCTCGTTCGGCGACTATTTCAAGCGCGGAGCGATCGAGCTCGCCTGGACGCTGTTGACCAACAGTGTCCAGGACGGCGGATATGGGCTGGACCCCGAAAAGCTTTGGGCCACTGTCTATCTCGATGACGACGAAGCCATCGCGTTGTGGCAGGAGATCGCGGGCTTGCCGCTGGAGCGGATCCAGCGGCGCGGGATGGCCGACAACTATTGGTCGATGGGCATCCCCGGGCCCTGCGGCCCGTCCTCGGAGATCTACTACGACCGCGGACCCGAGTTCGGCGTCGACGGCGGCCCGGTCGCCAACGAAGACCGCTATATCGAGATCTGGAACCTGGTGTTCATGCAGAACGAGCGGGGCGAAGGCACCTCCAAGGAGGACTTCGAGATCCTCGGCCCGCTGCCACGCCAGAACATCGACACCGGGATGGGGGTCGAGCGGGTCGCTTTCCTGCTCCAAGGCGTGAACAACGTCTACGAGACCGACCTGGTTCGCCCGGTCATCGATCTGGTCGCCACCCGTGCGCCGCGTGGTTATGACACCGGCAATCACGCCGACGACGTGCGTTACCGAATCATCGCCGACCACTCCCGCACCGCGGCCATCCTGATCGGCGACGGCGTGAGCCCCGGCAACGACGGCCGCGGCTACGTGCTGCGCCGGCTGCTGCGCCGGGTGATTCGTTCGGCCAAGCTGCTGGGCATCGAGGGCCCGATCGTCGGTGACCTGATGGCGACCGTGCGTGACGCGATGGGCCCGTCGTACCCGGAATTGGTCACCGACTTCGACCGGATCGCCAGGATCGCGGTCGCCGAGGAGACCGCGTTCAACCGCACCCTGGCATCGGGTTCGAAGCTGTTTGACGACGCTGCTGCTGCCACCAGGTCCGCCGGGGTCACCGTGCTGTCCGGCAGCGACGCCTTCGCCTTGCACGACACCTATGGCTTCCCCATCGAGCTCACCCTGGAGATGGCCTCGGAGGCCGGCCTGCAGGTCGATGAGGCCGGGTTCCGCGCGTTGATGGCCGAGCAGCGGCAGCGCGCCAAGGCCGACGCCGCCACGCGCAAGCACGCGCACGCCGACTTGAGTGCCTACCGCGAGCTGATCGACACCGGTCCCACCGAGTTCACCGGGTTTGACGAGCTCACCACGGAGGCTCGCATCCTGGGCATTTTCGTCGACGGCAGGCGCGTGCCGGTGGTGTCGCACGAGGATGTCGTCGCCGACAACATCGAGCTGGTGTTGGACCGCACCCCGCTCTACGCCGAGGCCGGTGGGCAGATCGCCGACGCCGGCACCATCAGCGCCGGGACGGCCAGCGCCGCGGTCACCGACGTGCAGAAGATCGCCCAAACCCTGTTCGTGCACCGGGTCACCGTCGAGTCCGGCGAATTCGTCGAGGGCGACACCGTCACCGCAGCGGTGGACCAGGACTGGCGCAAGGGTGCCACCCAGGGCCACTCGGGCACTCACATGGTGCACGCCGCGCTGCGGCAAGTGCTGGGGCCGGGCGCCGTTCAGGCCGGCTCGCTAAACCGGCCCGGCTATCTGCGATTCGACTTCAACTGGCAGGGCGCGCTCAGCGATGAGCAACGTCGCCAAGTCGAGGTAGTCACCAACGAGGCGGTACAGGCCGACTTCGAGGTGCACACCTTCACCGAAGAACTGGAGAAGGCTAAAGCCATGGGCGCCATGGCGATGTTCGGCGAGAAGTATCCCGAGAAGGTGCGCGTCGTCGAGATCGGCGGGCCATTCTCGCTGGAACTGTGCGGCGGCACCCACGTGCACAACTCGGCGCAGATCGGTCCGGTCACCATCCTGGGCGAATCGTCGGTGGGCTCTGGGGTGCGGCGCGTCGAGGCCTACGTCGGACTGGACTCGTTCCGGCATCTGGCCAAGGAGCGGGCGCTCATGGCCGGGCTGGCCTCATCGTTGAAGGTGCCCTCGGAGGAAGTTCCGGCCCGGGTGGCCAACCTGGTCGAGCGGCTCAAGGCCGCCGAGAAGGAACTAGACCGCGCCCGGCTGGCGGGTGCCCGAGCGGCTGCGTCGAATGCCGCTGCCGGGGCCGAACAAATCGGTAACGTGCGCCTGGTGGCGCAGCGTATGTCAGGCGGAATCGGCGGAGGCGACCTGCGTTCGCTGGTCGGCGACATCCGCGGCAAGCTGGGCGAAGAGCCCGCAGTGGTGGCGCTGATCGCTGACGGTGCGGACAGTGTTCCTTACGTGGTGGCCGCCAACGCCGCCGCGCAAGAGCTCGGGTTGCGTGCCGACGATCTGGTCAAAGACCTGGCGGCGGCGGTATCCGGCCGTGGCGGCGGCAAGGCCGATCTGGCGCAGGGCTCCGGTAAGGACGCCGGCGGGATCGATGCCGCGCTGGCGGCGATCCGCGCGGCGGTCGCCCGGAGCATGCCGGCGTGACCTCACCCCACCATCGCACCCCGGACCGGCCCGGCGGGCCGGACGATCCCGGCCGCGGACGACGGCTCGGGGTGGATGTGGGCAGTGTGCGTATCGGGGTGTCGTGTAGCGACCCCGATGGACTGTTGGCCACCCCGGTGGAGACCGTGCGACGACACTCATCCGGCTCGCACCTGCGCCGGCTCGCCGACCTTGCCGACGAATACGACGTCGTCGAAGTGGTGGTGGGATTGCCGCGAACGCTGGCCGACCGGGCCGGCTCGGCAGCCGAGGATGCCATCGCGGTCGCCGACGACCTGGCCCGGGCGCTGGCCGGGCGCCGTCGGCTCGCCCCAGTGCGGCTGGCCGACGAGCGGCTGAGCACCGTTAGTGCGGCGCGGTCGCTGCACGCGGCCGGGGTGCGCTCCAAGCGTCAGCGTTCGGTGATCGACCAGGCTGCCGCCGTGACGATCCTGCAGAGCTGGCTCGACCAGCGCCGGGCCCTGGCCGCGCCGGCCCCGGCGACGCCGACGGAGGACAACGATGTCTGACGACAGATCCGGGAAGAAGGCCAAACCGGTGGCGGTCGGGCCGCCGCGGCGTCGGATGAGCCGGACCCAGCGGGCCCGGGAGAACCGGCGACAGCGCCAGCACACCCGACACCGGCGGGTGGCCCGGGGTCTCGGTGTCGCGCTGGTGGTCCTGCTGGCGATCGCCGGGGTTTTCCTGGGCTCCAAGTATTGGCACTCCAGCGGTCCCGTCGTCGACTTCACCGGTGACGGCGGCCAGCAGGTGCTGATCGAGGTACACGAGGGTGACTTCACCACCGCGATCGCCGAAAGCATGCTGGAAGCGGGGGTGATCGCCAACGTCGGGACGTTCCTGTCCGCCGCGCAGGGCAACACCGCCATCGCGGCGATCCAGCCCGGCTTCTACCGGTTGCGGGCCGAGATCCCGGCGGCCACCGCGGTGCAGCAGCTCACCGACCCGGAGAGTCGGGTGGGCAAGCTGGTGATTCCGGAGGGTCGTCAACTCGATGACACCACGGACATGAAGACCGACCGGGTGACCCCGGGGGTGTTCACTCTGATCGCTGAGGCCAGCTGCCTGGACCTCAATGGTGATCGCACCTGTCTCAAAACCCAAGATCTGCGTCGCGCCGCAGAGATCGAGACGCCGCAGGCGCTGTCCGTTCCGGAGTGGGCGCTCGGTCCGGTCAGCAAGATGGGGCGCGACCACCGCCGCATCGAGGGGCTGATCACGGCGGGCACCTGGAACGTCGACCCGACCGCGTCGGCGCCCACCGTGCTGTCGAAGCTGATCAGCCAGAGCAGTGCGCAGCTCGATAAGTCCGGCCTGCCCGGCACCGCCGCACAGTTGGGCATGACGCCCTACGAGATGCTGGTGGTGGCGTCGCTGGTGCAACGCGAAGCCCTGCCGCACGACTTCGCCAAGGTGGCCCGGGTCATCGACAACAGGCTGGGCGAGCCGCAGCGGCTGGAGTTCGACTCGACGGTCAACTATCCGCTGGACCGCCAGGAGGTGGCCACCACCGACGCCGACCGGGCCAAGGTGACGCCGTGGAACACCTATGCCTCTGATGGCCTGCCGGCCACCCCGATCTGCTCACCGGGAATGGACGCTTTGCACGCCGCCGAGCATCCAGAACCGGGCGACTGGCTGTACTTCGTGACGATCGACAAGGACGGCACCACCCTGTTCACCCACAACTACCAGCAGCACTTGAACAACATCGAGATGGCGCTGGACAACGGTGTCCTCGACAGCTCCCGCTGAGCCCGGACCGCGCCGGGCCGCGGTGCTGGGTTCGCCGATCGCCCACTCGCGCTCACCGCAGTTGCATCTGGCGGCCTACCGGGCACTCGGCCTGGCGGGCTGGAGCTATGAGCGCATTGAGTGCGGAGCCGAGGAGTTGCCGGCGCTGGTCGCCGGATTCGGGCCGGAATGGGTCGGCGTCTCAGTCACCATGCCGGGCAAGTTCGCAGCCCTGGCTTTTGCCGACGAACGCACCCGGCGTGCCGAGCGGATCGGCTCGGCGAACACGCTGGTACGTACCCGAACCGGGTGGTTGGCCGACAACACCGATGTCGACGGGGTGAGCGGGGCGCTCGGTTCGGTGTCGGGGGCAGCGATCGTGTTGGGCTCCGGCGGTACCGCCCCGGCTGCGGTGGTGGCGCTGGCCGAACTGGGCGCCGGCCACATCACGGTGGCCGCGCGCAACGCCGACAATGCCGCGCGGGTGGTGGCGTTGGCGACCGAAGTCGGTGTGCCGGCTCGCTTCTGTGCGCTCGATGACCCCGACCTGGCCGCGGCGGCTGCCGACGCCTCGGTGCTGGTCAGCACACTTCCTGCCGACGTTGCCGCACGGTATGCGCCGGTCTTGGCCGGTGTGCCGGTGCTGCTGGACGCCATCTACGACCCGTGGCCGACGCCGCTGGCAACTGCGGTGGGCGCCGCCGGCGGCACGGTGATCAGCGGCCTGCAGATGTTGCTGCATCAGGCGTTCACTCAGGTCGAGCTGTTCACCGGTAGGTCCGCGCCCCGCGCCGAGATGACTTGCGCGGTCGCCGACCTCGCCTGAGCATGGCGCCATGGCGGGGTTGGAAGCGGCGGCGGCGGGTTCGGTGCTGGCGTGGCTGGTGCTGCTGAGCGGCTACGACATCCGGCAGCGCCGGCTGCCGAATTGGTTGACACTGCCTGCGGCGGTGCTGGTGCCGGCGGTGGCTGCCGCGGTCGGTCGAGGGCCGGCGGCGCTGGCCGGCGCGGCGGCTCTCACCGGCGTCTATCTGGTAGTTCACTTGCTTACCCCGGCCGGATTGGGTGCCGGTGACGTCAAGCTGGCGGTCGCGCTCGGGGCGCTGACCGGTTCCTTCGGCGCCGACGTGTGGCTGCTGGCCGCGGTGGCCGCTCCGCTGCTGACCGGGCTGTGGGGGCTGTTCGTCGCAGCGGCGGGGCGCGGGCGTACGGTGCCGCACGGACCGTCGATGTGCCTGGCCAGCGCGCTCGCGGCGGGCCTGGGCATGTGTTGAACACACGTGTGTTCAACGGCCGTTCCGGGGTGTGAAGCTCAGAGAACGCAAATTAACGTCAACGGTGACCTTGTCAGGAAAGGTTTGCCGCTCAGCCCATTATTAGGTAATATCGACCGTATTGAACTGCTGCTGACCGGTGTGTAGCCAGAGGGGGTGACCGTGAAGCGAGCTGTAATTGCAGGTGTGGCAGCTGCTGCGGTTGTCGTCGGTGGGGGCATCGTCCTTGCCAGCAACATGGTTTCGCCGTCCTTGCCTGACGTGCAGGTTCCGGCGATTCAGTTGTCCAGCGCAGAAGGAAACGACGCCACCGTGCAGTGGCTGGACCTGTTCGCGCAGACCTCGGCCGCCAACTCGGACTCTTTCGGGGGCTATCTGCTGGACCCGAGTTCCGCTGTCCCGCCTGGTGAATCGCCGTTGGTACTGATCGACCCGGAGACCTCCGCGGAGGACTTCGACCGGATCCTCGACGGGGTGGTCGGCAATATCGGTAGCCAGCTCAACGCGGTGACCTCGCCGAGCAACGGACCCGACGCCGTCACCTACCTGATCCTCAAAAACGGTTCCTGAACCCGGCTAACGGGTCGCGAGCCGGATCGAATCCCGGTTGTCGCTGCGCTGAGCAGCCTGTGTGTGCAACCGTAAACTCCTCCAAGCCCGGGCGGGCCTGACCGGCATGGGAAGATGGGACACGTGTTGCGTTGGATAACCGCCGGGGAATCGCACGGTCGCGCGTTGGTGGCCATGGTCGAGGGCATGGTCGCCGGAGTGGCCGTCACCTCGGCTGACATCGCCGATCAGCTCGCTCGCCGGCGCCTGGGCTATGGCCGCGGGGCCCGGATGAAGTTTGAGGCCGACGCGGTCACGGTGCTGTCGGGGGTGCGGCACGGTATCACCCTGGGCGGCCCGATCGCAGTCGAGATCGGCAACACCGAATGGCCCAAGTGGGAGACGGTGATGTCAGCCGATCCGGTCGATCCGGCCATGCTGGACAGCGAGGGCGGCGCCCGCAATGCGCCGCTGACCCGGCCACGGCCCGGCCACGCCGACTTCGCCGGCATGCTCAAGTACGGCTTCGACGACGCCCGCCCGGTGCTCGAACGTGCCAGCGCACGCGAGACGGCGGCCCGCGTGACCGCGGGGACCATTGCGCGGGCATTTCTGGACCAGGCCCTGGGTGTTCAGGTGATCTCCCACGTGATCTCGATCGGCGCCTCCGTCCCCTACGACGGTCCGGTGCCGCAACCGGCCGACCTGGCCGCCATCGATGCCAGCCCGGTACGTGCCTTTGACGCAGGCGCCCAGGACTCCATGATCGCCGAGATCGAGGCGGCGAAGGCCGACGGCGACACCCTGGGTGGTGTGGTCGAGGTGGTGGTGTCGGGCCTGCCGATCGGCTTGGGCTCCTTCATCAGCGGTGATGACCGGCTCGACAGTCAGCTGGCTGCCGCGATCATGGGCATCCAGGCGATCAAGGGTGTCGAGATCGGCGACGGTTTCACCACCGCCCGCCGGCGCGGCAGCGCGGCCCATGACGAGATGTACCCCGGGCCCGACGGGGTGGTGCGCGCCACCAACCGGGCCGGCGGGCTCGAGGGTGGCATGACCAATGGTCTGCCGCTGCGGGTGCGTGCGGCGATGAAGCCGATCTCCACCGTGCCGCGGGCACTGGCCACCGTCGACATGGCCACCGGCGAGGAAGCGGTCGCGATCCATCAACGCTCCGATGTATGTGCGGTACCGGCTGCCGGTGTAGTGGCCGAAGCCATGGTGGCGTTGGTGCTCGCCCGTGCCGCGCTGGAGAAGTTCGGCGGCGACTCGCTGACCGAAACCCGGCGCAACATCGAGGCCTACCGACGTTCGGTGGCCGACCGCGTGCCGGCGGCCGACCAGGAACGGGCCTCGGGGTAGGCGATGGCGCCCAGAGCGGTTCTGGTGGGTTTGCCCGGGGCGGGCAAGTCCACGATAGGACGGCGCCTGGCCAAGGCCCTCGACGTTGAGATGCTCGACACCGATGCCGCCATCGAGGCCCGCACCGGTCGCACCATCGCCGACATCTTCGCCACCGATGGCGAACCGGAATTCCGTCGCATCGAAGAAGAGGTGATTCGGGAGGCGCTGGCCGGGCATGACGGAGTGTTGTCGCTCGGCGGCGGAGCCGTCACCACCCCCGGGGTGCGCGAAGCGCTGGCCGGACACGCGGTGGTGTTCCTGGAGATCAGCGCCGCCGAAGGCGTGCGGCGCACCAGCGGCAGCACGGTACGGCCCCTGCTCGCCGGTCCCGGTCGGGCCGAGAAGTTTCGTGAGCTGATGTCGCAGCGGGTGCCGCTATACCGGAGGCTGGCCACGATCCGGGTCAACACCAACCGGCGTAACCCGGGCGCGGTGGTGCGCTATATCGTGTCCCGGCTGGAGGCCGGCGCACCTACCGGCCGAACCCACCGGCAACCGGCGGCACCAGTGTCTGCCGACCCGCCGGTTACCCCGCCCACACCCGCCACCCTGGCCGCACGACAAACCGGAGGACGCAAGTGACCGACATTCCCGAGCCGATCACCGTGACGGTGGCCACCGACCCGCCGTATCCGGTGGTGATCGGTAAAGGCCTGCTTGGTGATCTCGCCCGGTTGCTCGCCGGGCGCAACAAGGTCGCGATCCTGCATCAGCCGACGTTGGAAGCGACCGCGGAGGGTATCCGAACGTACCTGTCCGAGCAGGGGATCGAGGCGCATCGCATCGAGATCCCGGACGCCGAGGACGGTAAGTCATTGCAGGTGCTCGGCTTCATCTGGGACGTGCTGGGCCGCATCGGCCTCGACCGCCGCGACGCGCTGGTCAGCCTCGGCGGCGGCGCTGCGACCGACGTCTCGGGATTCGCCGCGGCGACCTGGTTGCGCGGCATTTCGATCGTGCATGTACCCACCACGTTGCTGGCCATGGTGGATGCCGCGGTCGGCGGCAAGACGGGCATCAACACCGAAGCCGGCAAGAATCTGGTCGGTGCGTTCCATCAACCCGCCGCCGTCGTCGTCGACCTGGCCACCCTGGAGACGTTGCCGCAGCGCGAGATCGTCGCGGGCATGCCGGAGATCGTCAAGGCCGGCTTCATCGCCGATCCGGTGATCCTGGATCTGATCGAGGCCGATCCGGTGGCGGCGATGGATCCGGTGGGGGAGGTGCTCGGCGAGCTGATCCGGCGCGCCATCACCGTCAAGGCCGAGGTGGTCGCCGCCGACGAGAAAGAGTCGGATCTGCGCGAAATCCTCAACTACGGCCATACTTTGGCTCACGCGATCGAGGCGCTGGAGCACTACCAATGGCGCCACGGCGACGCGGTGTCCGTGGGCCTGGTGTTCGCCGCCGAGTTGGCCCGCATCACCGGCCGTCTCGACGACGCGACCGCGGACCGGCATCGTTCGATCCTGCTGTCGCTCGGGCTGCCGGTCAGCTACTACGAGGACGCACTGCCCGCGCTGCTGGAATACATGATGGGGGACAAGAAGACTCGGGCCGGCGTGCTGCGGTTCGTGGTGCTCGACGGTCTGGCCAAGCCGGGCCGGCTGGAAGGGCCCGACCCGATGCTGCTGGCGGCCGCCTACGACGAGGTGGGGCGGCGATTCCGATTGGAGCGACGATGAACCGGATCAACGTCATCAACGGCCCCAACCTGCAGCGGTTGGGCCGGCGTGAGCCGGATGTCTACGGCAGCACCAGCTATGCGGACCTGCAGGCGCTGATCGAGCGGGAAGCGGCCGAACTCGGGGTCGACGTCGTCGTGCGCCAAAGCGACAGCGAAGCCGAGCTGCTGCAGTGGATTCATCAGGCAGCCGATGCCGCCGAACCGGTGATCCTCAACGCCGGCGGTCTGACCCATACCTCGGTGGCACTGCGTGACGCCTGCGCCGAGCTGCCCGCCCCGCTCATTGAGCTGCACATCTCCAATGTGCATGCCCGCGAAGACTTTCGGCGACACTCCTACCTGAGCCCGATTGCCAACGGGGTGATCGTCGGCTTTGGGGTGCGCGGATACCTGCTGGCGCTGCGCTACTTGGTCGAGTCGTCGGAGGCCGAGTCGTCGGAGGCCGAGTCTTCGGACGCCGCGTTGTCAGACTGAGCCTCGGCGCCGCCGTCGTCCTCGATCACGGGGATCTCGGTGGTGGCGTCGATGTCGGCCGGTAACTCTTCGGTGGTGAAGCCTCCAGATAGACCGGCGGGGTCGGCCAGCGTCGCATCGACGGCGGGCGCCACGGGTGCCGCGGCAGGCTCGGTCGGCACGGCACCAGTCTCTTCGGCGACGACCGCGGGAGCACCGACAGTGGCGAACACGTCAGTCGCCGGCTGGCTCTCAGCTTCGGCGGCCGGGACCGGACGGCGTTCCGGATGCTTCTCGTACTCCTTGTCGATGGCGCGGCGCCCGAGTGCCACCGCGGCCACTCCCACCACGAACACCAGCAGCGCAGTGAAGGCCGCGAAGCTGGTCATCTCGTTGAAGAACGAGCTGATGTAGAGCGCCTTGTCGAACTGGCCGATGACCCACGCGACGAATCCGCTGAGCAGGCCGGCGGCCAGCCCGGCACCCAGCCAGGTCATCGCGAGGTCAGCGCGCCGGTCCGGGTCGGCGTTGGCCTTGGCGTCCTCACGGCCATCGGAACGGCCCCAGATGAACACGCCGATCGCGAACAAGATCATCAACACCAGGCTGATCAGACCCGCCTGGGCCTCGAAGGCGTTGATCAGCACCCCCTGGATGAGGCGGATCACGACCATCAGTGCAGCGAAGACCAGCCCGCGCAGAAACCACTTGCTCATGGGGCCACAGCGTAGCGAGTACCGTCACACCGCGTGACACATTCCTCCCGTCGGGCGCGTCTGAGTGCCAAGATCCGCGCTGCCGACCTGGACGCGATGCTGGTCACCGACCTGATCAACGTGCGTTATCTGTCCGGATTCACCGGGTCGGCCGGGGCGATGTTGGTTTACGCCGACGAGCGGCCGCCGCTGTTGGCCACCGATGGCCGCTACCGCACGCAGGCTGCCCGGCAGGCCCCCGACCTGCAGGTCGCGATCGAACGAACCGGGCCTCGTCATCTCCTCACCCAGGCCGTGACCGCCGGGGCGACCCGGGTCGGCTTCGAGGCGCACGTGATGACCGTGGACGGGTTCGACGCCCTTTCGACCGCGCTGGCCGGCGAGGACAGTCCGGTCGAGCTGGTCCGGGCCTCGAACACCGTAGAGGCGCTGCGCGAGGTCAAAGACGCCGGCGAAGTTGCCCTGCTGCGGCTGGCCTGTGAAGCCGCAGACGCGGCCCTGAGCGACCTGGTGGAGCGCGGCGGCCTGCGGCCGGGGCGCACCGAACGCGAGATCCGCCGGGAACTGGAAGCCCTGATGCTCGACCACGGCGCCGACGCCGCGTCGTTCGAGACGATCGTGGCCGCGGGCCCCAACTCGGCGATTCCGCATCACCGGCCTACCGACGCCGTGCTGGCCGCCGGTGACTTCGTCAAGATCGATTTCGGTGCCCTGGTGGCCGGCTACCACTCCGACATGACCCGCACCTTCGTGCTGGGGCCGCCCGCGGACTGGCAGCGGGAGATCTACCAGGTGGTGCAGGCCGCGCAGCGGGCCGGTCGCGAGGCTCTGCAACCGGGCGCGGAACTGCGGGAGGTCGACGCGGCCGCGCGCACCGTGATCGCCGAGGCCGGCTACGCCGAGACCTTCGGCCACGGCCTCGGCCACGGGGTTGGGTTGCGGATTCACGAAGCGCCCGGAATCAATGCGGCGGCCGACGGTACACTGCTTGCCGGTGCTGTGGTGACCGTAGAGCCCGGCGTCTATCTGGCTGATCGTGGCGGGGTCCGTATCGAGGACACGCTCGTGGTCGCTGATACTGCCGGGCAGGCCCCGGACCTGCTGACTCGGTTCCCCAAGGAACTGACCATTCTCTAGGAGACGTGAACGACCGTGGCTTCAACTGCTGACTTCAAAAACGGGCTGGTGCTGGTGATCGACGGCCAGTTGTGGCAGATCACCGAGTTTCAGCACGTCAAGCCGGGCAAGGGTCCGGCCTTCGTGCGCACAAAGCTCAAGAACGTGGTGTCGGGCAAGGTCGTGGACAAGACCTACAACGCCGGCGTGAAGGTGGAGACCGCCACCGTCGACCGCCGCGACGCGACCTACCTGTACCGCGACGGCAACGACTTCGT
The DNA here is from genome assembly GCA_964292075.1 of uncultured Mycolicibacter sp. GTDB lineage: Bacteria > Actinomycetota > Actinomycetes > Mycobacteriales > Mycobacteriaceae > Mycobacterium. Next base: position 17,029 of record CAXYUC010000002.1, on the reverse strand, counting down.
GTTCATGGACAGCGAGGACTACGAGCAGCACCCACTGCCCGAATCGCTGGTCGGCGACTCGGCGAACTACCTGCTGGAGAGCATGCTCGTGCAGATCGCCTTTCACAACGGAGTGGCGCTGTATCTGGAGCTGCCGGTCAGCGTCGAGCTGGAGGTCACCCACACCGAGCCCGGCCTACAGGGCGATCGGTCCAGCGCGGGCACCAAGCCGGCCACCATGGAGACCGGCGCCCAGATCAACGTGCCGCTGTTCATCAACACCGGAGACAAGCTGAAGGTCGACACTCGCGACGGCAGCTACCTGGGACGGGTCAACTCCTGACCATGCCTGCTGGCAAGCCGGTAAAAGGCCGGCACCAGGCCCGTAAGCGTGCCGTCGACGTGCTCTTTGAGGCCGAGGCTCGGGGACTGACCCCGGCCCAGGGCGCAGAGCTGCGAACGGCGCTGGCGAGTGAGCAGCCTGACGTGTCGCCGCTGCACCCGTACACCGTCACGGTGGCCCGCGGGGTGACCGAGCACGCGGCCCACATCGACGACCTGATCACGTCGCACCTGCAGGGCTGGAAACTGGAACGGCTACCGGCCGTGGACCGGGCGATTCTGCGGGTGGCGATCTGGGAGTTGCTGCATGCCGACGACGTGCCGGAGCCGGTCGCCGTGGACGAAGCGGTCAAGCTGGCCAAGGAGTTGTCCACCGACGAGTCGCCCGGGTTTGTCAACGGCGTGCTGGGCCAGGTAATGCTGGTGACACCGCAGTTGCGGCCCGCCTCGCTGGCGGTCCGGGGGACGACAGCGCCCCTGGACACCGCCACCGACACCGCCGGCGAGCCGGACTCCGACTCAGCGGACTGAACCGACCCCGGGCCGCCACGGCACGGGCACACTTGCCTTATGGGCGAGGGCTGGGACGCACCGAATCGCAGACTGCGGGTATCGGCACTGGCGGCGGTGGCAAACCCGTCGTACTCGCGGGTCGACACCTGGAATCTGCTCGACGACGCCTGCCGGCAACTCGCCGAGGTCAACCGGGCCGGGCTGGACACCACTCACCATGCTGCGGGGGTGAAACGCCTGCTGCAGCGGCTCGGCGCCTACGAGCGGTACTGGCTGTTTCCCGGCGCGGCGAACCTGGCGACCTTCCGCGGCTACCTGGAGTCGATGGCGACGGTGTCGCTCACCGAGCGGGTGTCGCTGGTGGTGCGGTTGCTGTCGAACTACGGCGATCGGGCGGCGCTGTTCGATCTCGGCTTACCGCTGTCCGATCAAGAATTGGTGGCTCAGGCCCGCCAGCAGCAGTTCTACACCGTGCTGTTGGCCGACGACGCGCCGCCGGATGTGCCCGAGAGCCTGGTGGAAAGCCTGCGCCGACTGCGCAGCCCCGATGACGAGGTGCAGGTCGAGTGGCTGGTGGTGTCCAGCGTTGAGGATGCCGTCACCGCCGTCGCGCTCAACGGCGAGATCCAGGCCGCGATCGTGCGGCACGACCTGCCGCTACGGTCACGAGACCGGGTGCCGTTGATGAACACGTTGCTGGGTGCCGACGACGACGCGGGGTCCGTCGACGGCGGCCGCGACGCCATCGAATGCGGTGAATGGATGCGCCTGCTGCGGCCGCACATCGACCTGTACCTGCTGACCGACGAGTCGATCGCCGCCGACACCGAAGACGAGCCGGACGTCTACGACCGAACCTTCTACCGGCTCAATGACGTCACCGACCTGCACAGCACGGTGCTGGCCGGCGTCCGCAGGCGCTACGCCACCCCATTTTTCGATGCGCTACGCGCCTATGCAGCCGAGCCGGTCGGCCAGTTTCACGCGCTGCCGGTGGCGCGCGGCGCTAGCATCTTCAACTCGCGCTCGCTGCAGGACATGGGAGAGTTCTACGGCCGCAACATCTTTATGGCCGAGACGTCGTCCACCTCCGGCGGCCTCGACTCGTTGCTCGACCCGCACGGCACTATCCGGGTGGCGATGAACAAGGCCGCCAAAACCTGGAACGCCGGCCATACCTATTTCGTCACCAACGGGACCTCGACCGCCAACAAGATCGTCGTTCAAGCCCTGACCCGGCCCGGCGACATCGTGCTGATCGACCGGAACTGCCACAAGTCGCACCACTACGGGCTGGTCCTGGCCGGTGCCTACCCGCTGTACCTGGACGCCTACCCGCTGGCGCCGTTCGCGATCTACGGGGCGGTGGCGCTGCGCACCATCAAACGTGCCCTGCTCGACCTGGAGGCCGCCGGCCAACTGCACCGGGTCCGGATGCTGTTGCTGACCAACTGCACCTTCGACGGCGTCGTCTACAACCCGCGCCGGGTGATGGAGGAGATTCTGGCGATCAAGCCGGACATCTGTTTTCTCTGGGACGAGGCGTGGTATGCGTTTGCGACCGCGGTGCCGTGGGCCCGGCAGCGCACCGCGATGGTCGCCGCCGAAGACCTGGAGACCACGCTCGGTTCGGCGCACTACGCCAAGGAGTACCGGGCCTGGCACGACAGCATGGAAGGCATCGATCGCGACCAGTGGAGCGAGCACCGGCTGCTGCCGCACCCGTCGGCGCGGGTGCGGGTGTATGCGACCCACTCGACCCACAAGTCGCTGTCGGCGCTGCGGCAGGCGTCGATGATCCACATCCGGGATCAGGACTTCAACGCGCGGGCCCGCGAATCGTTCACCGAGGCGTTCCTGACCCACACCTCCACTTCACCGAACCAGCAGTTGCTGGCTTCCTTGGACCTGGCTCGCCGGCAGGTGGACATCGAAGGCTTCCAGATGGTCCGGCGGGTCTACGACATGGCGCTGGTGTTTCGCCACCGGGTCCGCAAGGACCGGCTGATCGGCAAGTGGTTCCACATCCTCGATGAGAATGACCTGGTGCCCGACCGATTCCGGGAGTCGACGGTCAGCTCGTATCGCCAGGTCCGCCAGGGCGCACTAGCGGAGTGGAACGAGGCCTGGCGTTCCGACGAATTCGTGCTCGACCCGACCCGGGTCACCCTGTTCGTCGGCAAGACCGGGATGAGCGGCAACGACTTCCGCGAGAAGATCCTGATGCAGCGGTTCGGAATTCAGATCAACAAGACGTCGATCAACTCGGTGCTGCTGATCTTCACCATCGGCGTCACCTGGTCCAGCGTGCACTACTTGCTGGACGCGCTACGCCGGGTCGCCGGTGAACTGGACCGCGCCTGGAAGGCGGCCAGCACCGACGACCAGGCGCTGCAACGGCGCCGGATCGTCGAGATCACCGAGGACCTGCCGCCGCTTCCCGACTTCAGCGAGTTCGCGCCGGCGTTTCGTCCCGGCGGCGCAAGCCCGATCGGCGACATGCGGGCGGCGTTCTACGCCAGCTACGAGGAGTCCGACCGCGAGCATGTGCTGCTCGGCGACGCCGGTCGCCGCCTCGCCGACGGCCAGACCCTGGTCTCAACCACGTTCGTCGTGCCGTATCCGCCGGGATTCCCGGTGCTGGTCCCCGGACAGGTGGTCTCCAAAGAGATCTTGTACTTCCTGGCCGAAATCGACGTCAAAGAGATCCACGGCTACAACCCCGAGCTGGGGCTGGCTGTGTTCACTCCCGAGGCGCTGGCCCGCTATGGGCAGGCGTCGGGGGAAGCGGCCGGGTCGGTACGCTGACTCGGCGTGGCCGCATCGGATGCAGTTGGCGGGTCGGGTGGCAATCCCCGGCTGTCCGTGCAGGACTGGGTGCAGGCTGGCTTCCGGATTCTGGCCGAAGATGGACTCAAGGCGCTGACCGTCGACCGGCTCTGCAAAGGGCTCGGGGTCACCAAGGGCAGCTTCTACTGGCATTTCGCCGACATGAAGGCCTACCGGCAGGCGCTGGTCGACACCTGGGCTGCTGTGCGCGACTCCGACCGCGGTGACTTCGATGCGCTGTCGGAACTACCGCCGCGTGAGCGGTTGTCGCGCATGATGACCGCCCTGGTCGGGCCTGCGCATTGGATGCTCGAACGTGCGATGCGCGAATGGGCGCGGTCGGAGGACAGCGTCGCCGCGGCGGTACGCAGCTCGGATCGGCGGGTGCTCAAAGCGGTTCGCCAGGTCTTCCTCGACGACGGTTTCGACGCCGACGAGGCCGACATGCGTGCCGACGCAACGTTTGCTGCCGGAATCGGGTTTCTGCATCTTTCCGGTTCGGTGCCGAGCTCACGCGCGAGCGGCCGCCGGGAACAGTTCCTGGACGTCATGCTGCGACACTGACCGCCATACTAAAAGGTATGGTACGGTCCGGGCATGGCGACCATGACGGCACCCGCGCTGACCGAGGAATTCATCTCCCGACTGGCGCAACGGGCCGTGGTAGCCGAAGAGCTGCGCCGGCTGCCGGCGGACACCGTCGAGGACTTCCGCACCTCCGGGCTGGCCGGCCTGCTCGTGCCGGCCCGCTACGGCGGGCGCCAGGCCGAGTTTCCCGAAATCCTCGACCCGATTCGCCGGATGGCGCACGGCTGCGCATCCAGTGCCTGGACGCTCGGGTTCTACATGCTGCACAACTGGATGCTGGCGCTCTTCGGCGAGCAGGCCCAGGACGAGGTATTCGCCGCCGGGCCGGTGCTGTGCCCGGCACCGCTGGCACCGACCGGGCGCGGCGTGCCCGACGGTGACGGCATCCGGCTTTCCGGGCGATGGTCGTGGGCAACCGGGGTGATGGACGCCGACTGGATCATGGTCGGCGCGATCTGCGGGCCCGAAGAGGCCCTCTACCCGGCGCTGGCGCTGCTCCCGGCGGCCGACATTCGCGTCGACGATGTCTGGCGCACCGCGGGCATGCGGGCCACCGGCTCCAACGACGTCGTCATCGAGAATGTGATCGTCCCGTCGCACCGGCTGGTCAAGGTCGTCGACATCTACTCCGGTACCGCCCCCGGCGCCGAGCTGCATGACGCGCCGGCGTACCGGTGGCCGATGGTCCCGGCGCTGGCCCTGGTCGCCGCGATGCCCGCCCTCGGGTCGGCCGAATGGGTCGCCGACCTGTTCGCCGAGCGCTTGGCCGAACGGGTGCTGGCGTATTCCGGTGCCGCGCAGAAGAACCAGCCGGCGGCCCAGATCCGCCTCGGCGATGCGCGGGTTCGGCTGCGTGCTCTGCGCGGCTTGCTCGACGACACCGTCGGCCGGATTCAAGACGCGGTGGACGCCGGTGAGCGGATCAGCCGCCCCGTTCGGGCCGATGCCCGCGCAGCGGCCGCGTACATCGTGCACGAATCCCGATCCGTCATCGCCGATCTGCTCGAATCCTCGGGTGCCAGTGCGCAATTCGTGACCAACCCGCTGCAGCGCGCCAAACGCGATGTCGACGTCATCTGCGGGCACGTAGTCTTCGACTACGACGTGGCGCGCGAGTTGTCAGGCGCACTCGAGGCCGGCGTGAAGATCTCGCCGATCTCGATGATCTGACCGACGTAAGGACACCATGAAAACGCTGTGGGTGGAGGCCAGCCCGAAGCAAGAGCACTCGCTGTCCTCGGCGCTGACAAAGGCCTTCCTGGACGCCGCGCCGACCGCCGCGGTCGGCGACGTCGAACGGTTCTCGGTGTGGTCGGACGAGATGCTGGTATTCGGACGCGACGCCGCATTCGCCAAGTTCGCACCGCTGTACGGCGAACGGCGAACCCCCGAGCAGAAGCAGATCTGGTCGGACGTGCTGGCCGAAATCGACCGGGTGCGCTCGTTCGATCGGCTGGTGGTGTCGTCGCCGATGTGGAATTGGCATGTGCCGCATGCCCTGAAAGCCTGGATCGATGTCATCGTGCAGCCGATGGCCAGCTTCACGCTCAACGAGCGCGGCGAACATGTGGGCACGTTGGGCCAGGGCAAGCCGCTGCAACTCATCCTGACTCGCTCCAGCGCGTACGACGGCGATCGTGCCGACCTGCAGGACTTCCAGCGCCCGTATCTGGAGTACGTGTTCACCATGCTGGGCTACAACGTCCAGACCCTGGTCTTCGAGCCGACTACGCGCTGGACCGCCGAAGAGCGGGCACAGATGCGTGACGCCGCGCTGGAGAAGGCCCGCCGCGCGGGACAGCAGCTCTAGGCCAGGCTCACAAACCCAGGGCCGCGTAGGTCCGGCGGACGAACTTCGGCTGCGCCACCCGCAGTTTGGGGATCGAAGTATTGCCGGCAACCGCGGTCGCCATGTCGGTGGATAGCGTCGGGGAATTCTGCTCCAGCTAGAGCAGGATCAAGTCCGCGGCCGGATCTGCCTGCCACCAGGTGCCGTAGGCGCCCGGCCAGCCGAATGCTCCCGCACCGCCCGGCCCGAACAGCGGCTGGGACTTCGCCGGGTCGGTCACCACCGACAGGTTGAGCCCGAACCCGCGGCCGACCCAGAACGGGGCCCCCAGAAACGGGTGGCGCTTCTGGTCGCCGGTGAGCTGATCGGTGCGCATCGCTCGCGCCGATTGCGCCGAGAGCACCCGGGTGCCGTCGAACATGCCGTCGGCCAGCAACATGCGGGCGAACGCCAGGTAGTCATCGGCGGTGGACATCAAGCCGCCCCCGGCGTTGGGAAACGCCGGCATCGCGATCGGCACCGGCCCCATCGCATCGTCGCGCAACGTGTCCCCGTCGACGCGGTACATGGTGGCGCTGCGCCCGCGCGCCTGCGGGGTGACACAGAAACCGGTGTCGGTCATCCCCAGCGGGCCCAGGATCCGTTCCTCGATCACCTGCGGCAGCGGCTTGCCCTCGATCCGCGACAGCAGCACGCCCAGCACGTCGGTGCCGTGGCCGTAGGTGACCCGTTCCCCGGGCTGGTCTACCAGGGGAAGCGCCGTCAGCGCCGTCAGCCAGGCATCGGGGCCGCGCCCGAAGGGCAGCCGCTGGTACTCCCGTGCGATCGGGCCGGGGACCGAAAATCCGTAGCCGATGCCGCCGCGGTGCGTCATCAGATCGTCGACAGTGAGCGCCCGCCGTGCAGCGGTGGTGGCCTCCAGCGAACCGGCCGGGTCGAGGAGCACCCGCGGTGCGGCGAACTCCGGCAGCCAGTGTGCGATGGGGTCGGTCAGCCGCAGTCGGCCTTCGTCGACCAGGGTCATCGCGGCGGCGATGGTGACCGGCTTGGTCATGGAGGCGATCCGGAAGACCGTGTCGCGGGTCATCGGCAGGCCGGCGCCGACGTCGCGGTGGCCGATCTCGTTGACCTGCAGCACCGAGCCACGCTGCCAGACGAGCGTCAACACCCCGGCGAGTAGACCGGTGTCGCAGGCTTCGCGCAGCGGCGCCTGGTTGGGGTCGAGATTCACCAGGTCAGGTTAGCGGCGATCGCGAGCGCGGCGAAGCCGTGCGAAGCGGGTCGCCGACGTCGGCACCGCTAATCCAGTCGCCGGGCCTGCACTAGCCAGTACGCCATGGTTGCCGTGGTGTCGTCGTCATAGGTCCGGTGCACCGTGCGGGGCAGCAGTGACACCAGGTCCCAGCCGCCGGTGAACACATCGCGCAGTGTTTGCTCGGAGACCGCCACTGGCAGCGGTCGGCGTGCCCCGGCCGGCTGCTGGTCACAGAAGCAGCTGATCAGCAGTGTGGCGCCCGCCCGGGTCGCCCGATGCACCGCGGCGGCGTAGCGGTGTTTGCTCTCGTCGTCGAGGCAGTGGAAGGTGCCGCTGTCGACGACCGTGTCGAAGGTGTCGATGTAGCCGTCGAGGCGGGTGGCATCGGCCACCGCGAACCGCACGCTCACGCCGGCGGCGGCGGCTCGGTGATCAGCGGTAACCAACGCCGTCGGGGAGATCTCCAACCCGGTCACGCGCAATCCGTGCTGGGCGAGATAGATGGCGTTGTCGCCGTAGCCGCAGCCGATATCGAGTATTTCGCCGCGCACCAGCCCTTGAGCTTGCCAGCTGACCACGCTCTCCTTGGGCCGCCGGAGATCCCACGGTGGCGCCGGCATCGCGGGTATCCCGGCGGCGGGGCTTTCGCCGCGGTACAGGGCGTCGAAATCGAAGTCCGGTAACCCTGCGCACTCGTCGGATCGCGGGTCTGTCATTTCCGACAGGGTAGCGGCCGGTGCTAGGCTGCCGGACAGTTCGACATCCTTTAACGATCCGTCCTGCGAGGCGGAGAAGGAGGTCCTGCGTTTCGCATGGGCGCTGCCGGTAATTCCAGCACCGACCGGGAATTGATGTCCTCGGCGGATGTGGGTCGCACTGTTTCTCGTATCGCACATCAGATCATCGAGAAGACGGCTTTAGACGACCCCGATCGGGCTAACTCCCCACGCGTCGTGCTGTTGGGTATTCCCACCCGCGGCGTCACCCTGGCCCAGCGGCTGGCCGGCAAGATCAGCGAATTCTGCGGTGTGGACGTCGCGCACGGTGCCCTGGACATCACCCTGTATCGCGACGACCTGATGCGTCAGCCCCCGCGGCCCCTGGAACCCACCTCCATCCCGGCGGGCGGCATCGACGACGCGTGCGTGATCCTGGTTGACGACGTGCTCTTCGCCGGCCGATCGGTACGGGCCGCCCTGGACGCGCTGCGCGACGTGGGCCGGCCCCGGATCGTGCAGCTGGCGGTGCTGGTGGACCGCGGCCACCGCGAACTGCCGGTACGCGCCGACTACGTCGGCAAGAACGTGCCGACCGCCCGCGGCGAAAGCGTGCACGTACTGCTGGCCGAACACGACGGTCGCGACCAGGTGGTGATTACCCGATGAGCACCAGGCATTTGCTGGCAGCGGGCGACTTGAGCCGTGATGAGGCCACCGCGATCCTCGACGACGCGGACCGCTTTGCGCAGGCGCTGGTGGGACGCGAGGTCAAAAAGCTGCCCACCCTGCGCGGGCGCACGGTGATCACCATGTTCTCCGAGAACTCCACCCGGACCCGGGTCTCCTTCGAGGTGGCCGGCAAGTGGATGAGCGCCGACGTGATCAACGTGTCCGCGTCGGGATCCTCGGTCAGCAAAGGGGAGTCGCTGCGCGACACCGCGTTGACGTTGCGGGCCGCCGGCGCCGACGCGCTGATCATCCGCCACCCGTCGTCGGGTGCGGCGCACCTGCTCTCGGAATGGACCGGAGCCGCCGAAGACGGCGGTCCGGCGGTGATCAATGCCGGCGACGGCACTCATGAACACCCCACCCAGGCGTTGCTGGATGCGCTGACGCTGCGCCAGCGCCTCGGCGGCATCGAGGGCCGCCGCGTCGTCATCGTCGGTGACATCGTGCACAGCCGGGTGGCCCGCTCCAACGTGAGCCTGCTGTCGACACTGGGCGCCGATGTGGTGCTGGTGGCCCCGCCGACCCTGCTGCCGGTCGGGGTGACCGACTGGCCGGTGACGGTCTCGCATGACTTGGACGCCGAGTTGCCGGCCGCCGACGCGGTGCTGATGCTGCGGGTGCAGGCCGAACGGATGACCGGCGGATTCTTCCCGTCGACGCGGGAGTACTCGGTGCGCTACGGATTGAGCGAGAAGCGTCGGGCGATGCTGGCCGACCACGCGGCGGTGCTGCACCCGGGTCCGATGCTGCGCGGTATGGAGATCTCCTCGTCGGTGGCGGACTGTCCGCAATCCGCGGTGCTGCAACAGGTTTCCAACGGTGTCCATGTGCGCATGGCGGTGCTGTTCCATCTGCTGGTGGGTAGCGAATCCGCGGGTGGGGAGGCAGAGCTGTGAGCGTGCTGATTCGCGGAGTGCGGTGCTACGGCGAAGGCGACCAGGTCGATGTCCTGGTGGACGGCGGCCAGATCGCGCAGATCGGCACCGGTCTGACTGTTCCGGACAACTGCGAGATCATCGACGCGCCCGGACAGGTGTTGCTGCCGGGCTTCGTCGACCTGCACACCCATCTGCGTGAACCGGGCCGCGAATACGCCGAGGACATCGAAACCGGCTCCGCGGCGGCGGCCCTGGGTGGCTACACCGCAGTGTTCGCGATGGCCAACACCGATCCCGTCGCCGACTCCACGGTGGTCACCGACCATGTCTGGCAGCGTGGACAGCAGATCGGCCTGGTCGACGTGCACCCGGTCGGCGCAGTCACGGTCGGACTGGGCGGCACGCAGCTGACCGAGATGGGCATGATGGCCGCCGGTGTCGCGGGCGTTCGGATGTTCTCCGACGACGGAATCTGTGTGGACGACCCCCTGGTGATGCGTCGCGCGCTGGAGTACGCGACCGGGCTGGGGGTGCTGATCGCCCAGCACGCCGAGGAGCCGCGGCTGACCGTCGGTTCGGTCGCCCACGAGGGGCCCAATGCCGCCCGGCTGGGCCTGGCCGGCTGGCCGCGGGTCGCCGAAGAGTCCATCGTGGCCCGGGACGTCCTGCTGGCCCGCGACGCCCGCGCCCGGCTGCACATCTGCCAGGCATCCACTGCTGGAACGGTCGAGCTCCGCAAATGGGCTAAGGCTCAAGGTACCTCGGTGTCCGCCGAAGTCACCCCGCATCACCTGATGCTCGACGACAGCCGGCTCGCCGACTACGACGGCCGCAACCGGGTCAACCCGCCGCTGCGCGAGGACTCCGACACCGAGGCGCTGCGCCGCGCCCTGGCCGACGGCGTCATCGACTGCGTGGCTACCGATCACGCCCCGCACGCCGAGCACGAGAAGTGCTGCGAGTTCTCGGTTGCCCGGCCCGGGATGCTGGGTCTGCAGACCGCACTGTCGGTGGTGGTGGCCACCATGGTGCAGACCGGCCTACTGACCTGGCGCGATGTGGCCCGGGTAATGAGCGAGCGGCCGGCACAGATCGTCGGTCTGCCGGATCAGGGCCGCCCACTGGAGGTCGGCGAGCCGGCCAACCTGACCGTCGTCGATCCCGACACGACCTGGGTGGTCACCGGTGCGCAGCTGGCCAGCCGCTCGGACAACACCCCCTATGAAGAGATGACCCTGCCCGCGACCGTCACCGCGACCCTGTTGCGTGGCCGGATCACCGCTCGGGACGGGAAGAGCCCGGCATGAACACCCCCACGTTGATCGGCTCGCTGGTCTTCGCTTTTCTGCTGGTGGTGCTGATCGGCGTGGTGATCCGGCTGATGATGCGCGGGTGGCGCCGCCGCGGCCAGCTGCAGGACGCGCTGATCGGGACGCTGCCGAGCGTGCCCGACACGGTGGGCTCGCCCACGGTGGCTGCCACTCGCGGGCAGTACCTCGGTTGCACGCTGGCCCCGAAGTGGAACGACCGAGTCGTGGTCGGAGACCTGGGTTATCGCACCAAGGCGGTGCTGACCCGCTACCCAGAGGGAATCATGGTGCAGCGCAGCGGCGCCCGGCCGATCTGGATCCCTGCGGACGCGGTGGTCGCGGTCCGCACCGAACGCGGCATCGCCGGGCGCACGATCCCAACCCGCAGCCACGACGGAGTGCTGGCGATCCGCTGGCGCCTGCCGTCGGGCACCGAGATAGACACCGGCTTCCGCGCGGACGACCGCGCCGAGCACAGCCGCTGGTTAGAAGAAAAGGAAGACGACAGATGAACGCGCGAGCGGTGCTGGTTCTCGAGGACGGCCGGACGTTCACCGGAACACCGTTCGGGGCCGTGGGACAGACCCTGGGTGAGGCGGTGTTCTCCACCGGGATGTCCGGCTACCAGGAGACCCTGACCGACCCCAGTTACCACCGGCAGATCGTGGTGGCCACCGCCCCGCAGATCGGCAACACCGGCTGGAACCGCGAGGACGGGGAGAGCCGCGAGGAAAAGATCTGGGTGGCCGGCTATGTGGTGCGCGACCCGTCGCCGCGGGCGTCGAACTGGCGGGCCACCGGAACCCTCGACGACGAGCTGGTCCGTCAGGGCATCGTCGGTATCGCCGGTGTCGATACCCGGACCATCGTGCGCCACCTGCGCAATCACGGCTCGATGAAGGCCGGGGTGTTCTCCGGTGACGCGCTGGCAGCACCGGATGAGTTGGTGACCCGGGTTCGCGAGCAGCCGTCGATGCTCGGCGCCGACCTCGCCGGCCAGGTCAGCACCGACGCGGGATACGTGGTGGAACCCGAGGGCGCACACCGGTTCACCATCGCCGCCCTCGACCTGGGCATCAAGACCAACACGCCACGCAACTTCTCGCGACGTGGAATCCGCAGCCACGTGCTGCCCTCGTCGGTGGACTTCGCGCAGATCGCCGACCTGAAGCCAGACGGGGTGTTCCTATCCAACGGACCCGGGGACCCGGCCACCGCTGAGGCGATGGTGGCGTTGACCCGCGAGGTGCTCGGCGCCGGAATCCCGCTGTTCGGAATCTGTTTCGGCAACCAGATCCTGGGCCGGGCGCTGGGGTTGAACACCTACAAGATGACGTTCGGTCACCGCGGCATCAACATCCCGGTGATCGACCACGCCACCGGCCGGGTAGCGGTGACCGCGCAGAACCACGGCTTCGCGCTGGAAGGTGAAGCGGGCCAGCGTTTCGACACCGACTTCGGCCCGGGACTCGTCAGCCACACCTGCGCCAACGATGGAGTCGTCGAGGGCGTCAAGCTCGCCGACGGCCGGGCGTTCTCGGTGCAGTACCACCCGGAGGCCGCGGCCGGACCGCACGACGCGGAATACCTGTTCGACCAGTTCGTCGACCTGATGGCAGGGGAGAAGTAATGCCGCGCCGTACCGACCTACGCCATGTTCTGGTGATCGGTTCCGGACCGATCGTGATCGGCCAGGCCTGTGAATTCGACTACTCGGGCACCCAGGCCTGCCGGGTGCTCAAGGCCGAGGGTCTGCAGGTGAGCCTGGTCAACTCCAACCCGGCCACCATCATGACCGACCCCGAATACGCCGACAACACCTACGTCGAACCCATCACCTGGGAGTTCGTCGAAAAGGTGCTCGCTCAGCAGGCCGAGCGCGGCAACAAGGTCGACGCCCTGCTGGCCACCCTGGGCGGCCAGACGGCACTGAACACCGCGGTGGCCCTGCACGAGCACGGGGTGCTGGAGCGGTACGGGGTTGAGCTGATCGGCGCCGACTTCGAGGCGATCCAGCGCGGCGAGGACCGCCAGCAGTTCAAGGACATCGTCGCCAAGGTCGGCGGCGAGTCGGCGCGTTCCCGGGTCTGCTACACCATGGCCGAGGTCTCCGAGACCGTCGCCGAACTCGGGCTGCCCGTCGTCGTTCGGCCCTCATTCACCATGGGCGGCTTGGGATCCGGGCTGGCGGCCAGCCTCGATGAGGTCGAGCGGATGGCCGGTGACGGCCTGGCCGCCTCGCCGACCGCCAACGTCTTGATCGAAGAATCCATCTACGGGTGGAAGGAATTCGAGCTCGAGTTGATGCGCGACGGCAACGACAACGTCGTGGTGGTCTGCTCGATCGAGAACGTCGACCCGATGGGCGTGCACACCGGCGACTCGGTCACGGTCGCCCCGGCGATGACGCTGACCGACCGCGAATACCAGCGGATGCGTGATCTGGGGATCGCGATCCTGCGCGAGGTCGGGGTCGACACCGGCGGCTGCAACATCCAATTCGCGGTCGACCCCAAAGACGGCCGACTCATCGTGATCGAGATGAACCCGCGGGTGTCGCGATCCAGTGCGCTGGCGTCGAAGGCGACCGGCTTCCCGATCGCCAAGATTGCCGCCAAGCTGGCCATCGGCTACACCCTCGACGAGATCATCAACGACATCACCAAAGAGACCCCGGCCTGCTTCGAGCCGGCGCTGGACTACGTCGTGGTCAAGGCACCGCGGTTCGCGTTCGAGAAATTCCCCGGCGCCGACCCACGGCTGACCACCACCATGAAATCGGTGGGCGAGGCGATGTCGTTGGGCCGCAACTTCATCGAATCGCTCGGCAAGGTGATGCGCTCACTGGAGACCGATCGTGCCGGGTTCTGGACCAAACCCGATCCCGAAGGCACCGCCGACGACGCGCTGGAGCGGTTGCGGGTCCCCACCGAGGGTCGGCTCTATGACATCGAGCTGGCGCTGCGGCTGGGCGCCAGTGTGGAGACGGTCGCCGAGGCCTCCGGGGTAGACCCGTGGTTCGTCGAGCAGATCAACGGCCTGGTGGCACTGCGCACCGAGGTGGTGGACACTCCGGTGCTCGACGCAGACCTGCTGCGGCGCTGCAAATACAGCGGCCTGTCGGATCATCAGATCGCCGTGCTGCGCCCGGAGCTGGCCGGTGAGGACGGGGTGCGGCTGCTGCGGGACCGGCTGGGCATCCACCCGGTGTTCAAGACCGTCGACACCTGCGCGGCGGAGTTCGAATCCAAGACGCCGTACCACTACAGCACCTTCGAACTGGATCCCGCCGCCGAAACCGAGGTGGCCGTCCAGGACACCAAGCCCAAGGTGCTCATCCTGGGGTCCGGGCCCAACCGGATCGGCCAAGGTATCGAGTTCGACTACAGCTGCGTGCACGCCGCGATCACCTTGAGCCAGGCCGGGTTCGAGACGGTGATGATCAACTGCAACCCCGAGACGGTGTCCACCGACTACGACACCGCCGACCGGCTCTACTTCGAACCGTTGACGTTCGAGGACGTGCTCGAGGTGTACTACGCCGAGCAGCAGTCCGGGCAGGGCGGCCCCGGGGTGGTCGGTGTGATCGTGCAGCTGGGTGGGCAGACCCCATTGCGGTTGGCTCAGCGGCTGGCCGACGCCGGAGTGCCGATCGTCGGCACCAGCCCCGAAGCCATCGATCTGGCCGAGGACCGCGGCGCGTTCGGCGACGTGCTGACCACCGCCGGGCTGCCGGCGCCGCGGTACGGCACCGCCACGACCTTCGAGCAGGCCAAGCGGATCGCCGCCGACATCGGCTATCCGGTCTTGGTGCGTCCGTCGTATGTGCTGGGCGGGCGCGGCATGGAGATCGTCTACGACGAAGAGACCTTGCACGGCTACATCACCCGGGCCACTCAGTTGTCGCCCGAACATCCGGTGCTGGTCGACCGGTTCCTCGAAGACGCCATCGAGATCGACGTCGACGCCCTGTGCGACGGCACCGAGGTCTACATCGGCGGCATCATGGAGCACATCGAGGAAGCCGGCATCCACTCCGGTGACTCGGCGTGCGCGCTGCCGCCGGTGACGCTGGGGCGCAGCGACATCGAGAAGGTGCGGAGTGCTACCGAGGCGATCGCTCACGGCGTCGGGGTGGTGGGGTTGCTCAATGTGCAGTTCGCCCTCAAAGACGACGTGCTCTACGTGCTGGAGGCCAATCCGCGGGCCAGTCGCACCGTCCCGTTCGTGTCCAAGGCCACCGCGGTGCCGCTGGCTAAGGCCTGCGCACGCGTCATGCTGGGCACCACGATCGCCGAGCTGCGCTCGGAGGGACTGCTCGCCGCCTCGGGGGATGGGGCCGCGGTCGGCCCGAACGCCCCGATCGCGGTCAAAGAGGCGGTGCTGCCGTTCCACCGCTTCCGCCGCGCGGACGGCTCCGGCATCGACTCACTGCTGGGCCCGGAGATGAAATCCACCGGTGAGGTGATGGGCATCGATCGCGACTTCGGCACCGCGTTCGCCAAGAGCCAGACCGCGGCCTACGGGTCGCTGCCGGCCCAGGGCACGGTGTTTGTGTCGGTCGCCAACCACGACAAGCGGTCGCTGGTGTTTCCGGTCAAACGGCTCGCGGACTTGGGCTTCCGGGTTCTGGCCACCGAGGGGACCGCGGAGATGCTGCGCCGCAACGGTATTCCGTGCGATGTGGTGCGCAAGAACTTTGAGGAGCCCAGTGCTGATCGTCCAGCCCTGTCCGCGGTGGACGCGATTCGGGCCGGTGAGGTGGACCTGGTGATCAATACCCCCTACGGCAACTCCGGTCCGCGGGTTGACGGCTATGAGATCCGTTCGGCCGCGGTGAGCGTGAACATCCCGTGCATCACCACCGTCCAGGGTGCGGCCGCGGCGGTGCAGGGCATCGAAGCCGGCATTCGGGGCGATATCGGAGTGCGTTCCCTGCAGGAATTGCACAGCACCCTCGGCGGGCAGTAGTGATACCGGGGTTCGGCGCGCGCCTGGCCGACGCCATGGCGGCCCGCGGGCCGCTGTGTCTGGGCATCGACCCGCACCCCGAACTGCTGGCCTCGTGGGGCCTGCCGGCGACGCCGGACGGGCTGGCGGTGTTCAGCGACACGTGCGTGACGGCGTTCGCCGGGTTCGCCGTCGTTAAACCGCAGGTGGCGTTCTTCGAGGCATACGGGTCGGCCGGCTTCGCTGTGCTGGAGCGCACCATCGCGGCGCTGCGGGAGGCCGGTGTGCTGGTGCTGGCCGACGCCAAGCGCGGCGACATCGGTTCGACCATGGCCGCCTACGCGGCCGCCTGGGCCGGCCAGTCGCCGTTGGCCTCCGATGCCGTGACTGCCTCGCCCTACCTGGGCTTCGGGTCGCTGCAGCCGCTGCTGGAGACCGCCGCTGCGCATCGGCGGGGAGTGTTCGTGCTGGCGGCCACCTCAAACCCGGAGGGCGCGAGCGTGCAGCGTGCCCGGGGCACGGACGGCCGGACCGTGGCCCAGGCGATCGTCGACGCGGCCGCGGAAGCCAATCGGGCCGAGACTGCGGCGGGCCTGGGCTCGATCGGGGTCGTGGTGGGCGCCACGCTGCACGAGGTGCCCGATCTGAGCGCTCTAGGCGGGCCTGTGCTGGTGCCGGGCATTGGCGCCCAGGGGGGACGCCCAGAGGCCCTTGCCGGGCTCGGAGGCGCCGCTGCGGGCACCTTGCTGCCGGCAGTCTCGCGTGAGGTGCTGCGCGCCGGTCCGGACGCCGGTGCGCTGCGTGCCGCGGCCGAGCGGTTTCGGGACGCCGTGGCGTATTTAGCCGCTGCGGGATAGCTCCGGCGACCCAGCGAGGTCATCTGGGTCGCCCCAGCGACCTGATTTGCCGCGAACGTGACTTTGGCTACGCCACACCAGCGTGTCACGTCGCAGGAATCCCGCTCGACGCAACAGGGCCTGCGGGGCGCCCGTTCGGGGGGCGCCCCACAGGCCCTGGATTGCCGGTTACCGGCCGCCGACGTTGACGCCGCCTCCGGCGTTGGCGTTGTAACCGCCGCCGAAGGGGCCCATGTTGACGTTGGCGCTGTTGTTCTGCCCCCCGCCGGCGCCGATTCCGTTAGGGCCGGA
>CAXYUC010000001.1:0-78321 GCA_964292075.1 uncultured Mycolicibacter sp. | reverse complement strand
CGACAACCTTGCTGCCCACAACCTTGCTGCGGTGACGAGACATCTCGACAAACCCTTCTTATGGACACACTCGGTTTCTTAACTGTGTCTGAGAAGGTAAACGAGTTACTTACACTACGCAAGGCTGCCGCAGGGGGCGGCGCGGGCGTCGGCGGGGGGCTGCGGGTCGCCGCCTAGGACGCCGTGACCGTCACTTTGATGGTGGAGGCGCCGTCTGAGGTGATGATCAGCTCCGAGGAGTTGGGGCCGGAGGTGACGTGTCCGCCGGTCACGTTGACGGTGTAGCCGTTGGGGTATTGGCTGGCCGGGACGGAGATGGTGGTTTGTGATCCGGCGGCGAAGGTTCCAGAGCCGTCGGCGTGGTCGGTGGAGTAGCTGAAGGAAAACACTCCGTTGTTGAACGACCAGGCGGTGGGTGTCCCCGAGATCAGCTGCGGGTAGGGCTGGGACAGGGCGTCGAGTTTGTCCCAGTTGACGTTGTCGCCGACCGGCGGCTTGGTCAGGTCGTAGACCAGCGCCTGGTCTTGCGGCGACGTACTGGTGATGTCGTTGCCGGTGTAGGCCCATTCGGTCCAGCCGATCAGATGCTGGTTGGCGGCGTTCATGCCGGCGGTGATGGTCGGGATGTTGTTGGTGGCGCCGAACTCGCTGAGCAGTGCCGGGATGTTGTGCTCCTGCGCATAGTCCATCGCGTACCCGAGGACGACGTCGGCATTCCAGTCGCAACCGAAGCTGGAGCCCGGGAACAGCGACGTCGTCATGCAGTAGTGGTGGAACGAGAAGGCGGTGTTGGGGTCGTCGACCGTACCCAGGTGGTTGGGCACCGGAAGGCTGGCGTCGAGGGTGGTCGGACCGAAGAACACGGTCTTGTTGGGGTCGACCGATCGGATCGCTGCGTCGATCTGGTTGTAGAACGGGGTCAGCTGCTGGGCGTCGAAGTAGGGATTGCCCAACAGGCTGTCCAGCCAGTGCGAACCGGCCCACGGCTCGTTCATGATTTCGTAGCCGGCCACGTTGGCGTCGCCCTTGAAGTAGTTGGCGACGGCCTGCCACATCAACGCGTAGTGGTTCTGCAGCCCGACCCCATTGGGGGCGTCGGTGTTGGCCCAGAACGCATCCCAGGCATGATTCTGCGCCGGGCTGACGAAGTAGCTGCCCGGGAAGCCGGCCTCGACGTTGGGCTGCCCGCCAGTGAGGGTGGCCCAGTCCGGCGCGCCGTCGCCGCCCAGGCTGCCACTGTAGAGGTCCTGGTGCATGTCGAGGATGGCGACGATGTTGTGGTTGGCCAGCATCTGCACGGTCTGTTGGATCGAGGCGAGGTAGTCGTAGTCGATAACTCCAGGCGCCGGCTCGACACCTGCCCAGATGACGCCCAGGCGTACGGCGTTGAAACCGTTGGCCGCCAGGAAGGCGGCGTCGTCGTCGCTGAACCCGCCGGCGGAGGGCTCGTAGGGGGCGATCTTGTAGACCTGGTTGAGGCCGTGCCACATGACGACCTGGCCGTCGGCGTTGGTGAGCCAGCCGTTGGACACCTCCACCGGTGGGGTGACCGTTCCGGTGATGCCGCCCGGCAGTGTGCCGTAGTGGCCGACCGCGCCGTGGGTTCCGTCGAGCAGTCCGGCGACGCCGCCGACGCCGCCGAGTGCGGGCAGTCCGCTGGCGGTGGCGCCGTTGCCGGCATCGCCGCCGTGGCCGCCGTTGCCGAACAGCCAGGCGGCGGGGCCGCCGTCGCCGCCGGCGGCTCCCGCCCCGCCAGTCCCGCCGGCGCCGCCGTCGCCGAAGATCCCGACGGCGGAGCCGCCGTGGCCGCCGGCGACACCCTCGGTGGTGCTAGTCCAGCCGGCGCCGCCGTCACCGAAGATCCAGCCGCCGTTGCCGCCGTCGGGGTGCTCTTGGGTGCCGGGGGCGCCGTTGCCGATGACCGTCGAGCCGAAGAGCTGGTTGATGGCGCCGTCGACCTGGGTGCCCAGGTCACTGTCGATCCACTTCTGGCCGAGGTCGTGCAGGCCGGTGTAGAGGTCGAAGGCCACGGCGGGGCTCGGCTCGGCCAGGGCGGCGAAGGCGTTGTCCCAGTGCGCCGAGGACAGAAAGGTGTCCCACGCGGTCGTGTCGAACAGGGCGCCACCGTCGAGGGCGCCGTCTGCGGTGACGAACGGGGTGAACAACACGTCCATCATGTCGTCGAGGTCGGCGTACGCCGGCGGGGTAATAGGCGCGATCGCCAAGAACGCGGCGACTCCGACAACCTTGCTGCCCACAACCTTGCTGCGGTGACGAGACATCTCGACAAACCCCTCCCACGACGCGCCCGTTTCTGAGCTCTGTCTGAGAAGCTAAATGTACTATTTAACAACGCGCAAGGGTGCGGCGGAAAAAGGATTGCGATTCGGTCGTCGGCCTAGGCGTCCGCACCTCTACTGGAACAACCGTTATGGCTGGTGGGCGCGTTGCAACGCCGTCATGGGTCAGATCGCGCGATAGTTCGCTACGACAACTATTTCGACAGCCCGATCAGCACTGCGTCGCGGCGCGTATCCATTGGCGCCGAGCGTCGCTCTGCCCGGCCTCCGATGCTGCGGCGCGAAGCAGGCGGATAACCCGTTGGTGGTCACCGTTGCCGATGCGCAGCTCGACCGGTAGATACTTTTGTGTCTTCATGTGTGAATTACCCCCTGCAGGTCACGCAACGAGAACTGCAGTACCCGACCGCTTTGGGCGGTCAGTGCACGTACTGGTCAACGCCGGCGGCGGCGGAATGTATCCCGAATCGGCCGGTCAAAACAGTGAGCGTGCACACGCGTGTGCAACAACGTGACTGGCGTCACCCCGCCTTGGCGATGACGTGCTCGGCGAACCGCTCCAGGTTGCGGATCTTGGTGTCCAACGGCTCGGTGTCGGGTCCGACGATGTAGGGCACCCGGAAGCCCACGATGACGTCGGTGACGCCCTTGTCTTCCAGGCGCTTGATGCCGTCGAGGGTGAATCCGTCGACCGAGATCACGTGGATCTCGAATGGGTCATCGGCGCGGCCCTTCTCCTCGCGGAGCTGCTTGAGCCGGGTGATGAGCCCATCGAGCTCGGCAGGGTCGCCACCGCCGTGCATCCAGCCGTCGTGCCGGGCCGCACGGCGCAGCGCCGCCTCGGCGTGGCCGCCGATCAGGATCGGGATCGGCTGCGAGGGTGCCGGGGCCATTTTGGTCTTGGGGATGTCGTAGAACTCGCCGTGGAACTCGAAGTAGTCGCCGGTGGTGAGCCCCTGGATGATCTCGATGCACTCGTCCATCCGCTTGCCGCGCCGGGCGAACGGCACACCCATCAACTCGTAGTCCTCCGGCCACGGGCTGGTGCCCACGCCCAGTGCCAGCCGGTTGTTGATCATCGCGGCCAGCGAGCCGGCCTGCTTGGCGACCAAGGCCGGCGGGCGGATCGGCAGCTTGACCACGAACGGGGTGAACCGCAGCGTGCTGGTGACCGCACCCAGCGCCGCGATCAGGACGAAGGTCTCGATGAAGGCCTTGCCGTCGAGGAATTCCCGGTTGCCGTCGGGGGTGTAGGGGTATTTCGAGTCCGATTCGAACGGGTAGGCGATGCTGTCGGGGATCGTCATGCTGTGGTATCCGGCGGCCTCGGCGGCTTTGGCGAGCGGAATGTAGTAGCTCGGGTCGGTCATCGCTTCGGCGTAGGTAAACCGCACGTCGTCTCCTCGGTCTCGGGTGGTGGGGCGCTGTTCTCTGCATAGCAGACTGGCCCGACCCGGCCCGCGTGGGGGAGTGCGATCACATGCGCGGCGGCATCGCGATCTCGACGTCCTCCAAGGGAAACGGCGGATATCCGGCGGCGCCGATCACGGTCAGCGTGCCCCACGGCGTCCGCTCGGCGACACGCCCGTGCGCGGTGTGCTCGCCAATTCGGATGCTCACCTTCGAACCGGTGACACTGGCCCCCGGAAGTTCTGTGAAAAACATTCCCTGCCAATGGTATTGGCCATCGATCGGATCGAAATGCCCGGTCAGTCGCACTCGCGTCGGGTAGTCCTCGCCGTTGTGGGTGAGAACCGCCGGGCCGTCGTAGATTTCGTCATCGACGGCTTCGGAGCTGGTGAGGTAGAACCGGGAAATCCCGCGGGTCGGCAACAGTGGGTGCACCCGCAGCCGTGGCGAGCGCGACTCGATGCGGCTGGCTCCACTGCGTCGCAGGGCATCGATGATCCCGGCCACGTACCGGGCCTGCCGGCGGGTGTGCGGACCGGGGATCTGGAATCGGTTGGGGAGCCCATGCCGGGCGACAGCGTCGTCGGTTGAGGCGGCCGTGCCGATCAGTGTCCGGGCGGTCAGCTCTTCGCCGTCGGCGGTGGTCACTGTCCAGGTGTCGGTGTCGCTGTCGAATCGGGGGGTCACGTTCGTCGCATCGACGACACGGACGTCGTCGATCAACCCGTGCAGGCGTGTCGGGTCGCCCAGCACCACCACGTCGAGGACGCCGTTACGGCTCACAGGAATCCGGCCCGCCGCCACATCCGCCGGGCCAGCCCGCCCATCAGTCCGACCTCGGTGAAGAAAGCGGCCAGCGGCGCGAACGACGAACGGGACGCCGCATGGAAGTGCGGGTTGGCCCGGGCCACCCGGCGTGCCTCGCGGCCGTCCAACCCGACTCGGCTGTAGACGACCGGCAGCGTGAACAGGTGGCGGTAGAACGGGCCGCCGACACCCTGCAGGTTGGCCAGCAGAAACCGGCGGTAGCGGGGCATCGCCGGGACGCTGCGCCGCAGACCGTCGCGGGCGTACTGAATGTGGCGGGCTTCCTCGGTGACATGGATGCGCATCACGCGCCGCACGATCGGCTGAAGGTCCGGGTCGTCGAGGATCTGGCGCTGCAGCGAGTCAAAGATCTCCTCGCCGACCAGCGCCGCTCCCCACAAGATGCTGCCGCGGAACAGGAACGGAAGCGCGTTGATGACCATGCGCTGGTGCAGCCGCGGGCGTACCGGTACTCCACCGATCCGGTCGATGGTCTTGCCGAACATCAGCATGTGACGGGTCTCGTCGCCCAGTTCGGTCAGCGAGTAGTGGGTGGTGCGTGCGGTGGGGTTCTTGTGCATCATGTCGCGCAGCAGTGCTTGGTTGAGGATGTTCTCGAACCAGATGCCGGCCGACAGGACGTTGACCAGTTCCTGGCGCGACATCTCGATCTGCTGTTCGCGGGTCATGGCCTCCCATAGGCCGGTGCCGTAGAGGGTGCACATCCGCGGCGGCAAGAAGAACTTGTCCTCCTCCAGGGGGGCGTTCCAGTCGATGTCGACGACTGGTGCGTAGGACTTTTTCACCGAGCCCTTGAGTAGACGCTCGGCAAACTCCTCCCGGGTCGGTTCGCTCGGCCGCACCGCAGTGGTCATGAGGAAACCCCTTCTCGCTCGGACTTCAAAAACTAGGAGTCGCACCAAGGCATGTCAATACCGACGGTACCGGATACCTGCGGTTCGTTATGTGATGCCCGTCACACGCCCTTGGTCTGGCGGTATCCCCGGTGAAGCCGACGTCGGCACGGTGGAGATGACTTTGAGCAAGGTCTACCGCAAGTTGGCGATCCGCTCGCGCGCCAGGCTGTACGCCGCGGTCAATCCGGAGTGAATTTCCAGGGAAAACCCTGGTTTCATCCGGGGTCTTCTTCGTTAGCGTCGGTCAGATGGGCGACGGTGAATCGGGGCGGCAGTGCTTCCTGGTCGAGTGGTACCAACCCGATCTCGTTGAAGCGGCGGTCGACGCCGCTATCGATCGACTCTCCGGCGCTGCTGCGGCCGTTCGTGCCACGTTGCTGGTCACGCTGACCTCGCCAAGCGACGAGACCCTGTTCGGGGTGGTTGCGGCGGATTCCGACGATGCAGTGGTGACGGCGTGCCAGCAAGCCGGCTGGCACATCGACCGGATCACGTCCGGGGTGCGGGCCCGGATCGGCGCTATCGAGACTTAGTGGCAGCAACCCTGGGTGCCAATCCCCGGGGGATTGCCAGAAAAGCCCTGTATCGGTGCAGTATCTCGGCGACGCCGCCCCCACCGGCGCGTCAGGGGCGTCGGAGATCTCAGCCGACGCCAGTGCGGCGGACAGCCCGGCGGACATCGCCCAGCGGTGCGCGCTCGAGTGCCAGACGCTCCACGACCAACATTGTGGCAACGCGCAAACGCCTGCCGCATCCGATCAGCCAAAGTGCCGCGGTGAAAAGGAGTCCTGGTGGACGCGGTAATGGCAGGATGACGCCATGGCATCGTTTCTGCTTCGTGCGGGGCTGACCGGATTCGCGCTGTGGGTGGTTACTCAGATCGTTCCCGGGATCGAGATCGTCGGCGGTGACACCACGCTGCAACGGGTCGGCATCATCTTCGTCATTGCCCTGATCTTCGGGCTCGTCAACGCGTTCATCAAGCCGGTGGTGCAACTGCTGTCGATTCCGCTGTACATCGTCACCCTGGGGCTGTTCCACATCGTGGTCAATGCGCTGATGCTGTGGATCACCGCGTGGATCACCGACAAGACGGCAAAGCACTGGGGGCTTTATATCGCCGACTTCTGGTGGGACGCCATCTGGGCCGCGATCGTGCTGTCGCTGGTGAGCTGGGTTCTGTCGCTGGTGCTGCGCGACGCCCGACGCATCACCGGGTAACCGGGCAGACTCGAGGGCATGCCCGAGCTGCCCGAAGTCGAAGCACTCGCCGACCACCTGCGCAGGCATGCCGTCGGATGCACCATCGGCCGCATCGACGTGGCGGCGTTCTCCGTGCTCAAGACCTTCGACCCGGCACTGACGGCCATGCACGGTCAAACCGTCACGGGTGCCCATCGCTGGGGCAAGTACCTTGGCATGCAGGCCGGCGAACTGCTGTTGATAGCGCACCTGTCCCGAGCGGGCTGGCTGCGCTGGTCCGACAAGCTGGCGCCGGCACCGCTGCGGCCCGGCAAGGGCCCGATCGCGCTGCGGGTGCACCTGGGCGTCCCGGGGCAGGACCCCGGCTTCGATCTGACCGAGGCGGGCACCCAGAAGCGGTTGGCGGTCTGGTTGGTCGACGACCCGGTGAAGGTGCCGGGCATCGCCACACTGGGGCCCGACGCGCTGGCGATCAACGCCGAGGAGCTCGCTCGATTGCTGGCCGGCAATACCGGTCGCATCAAGACCGTCCTGACCGATCAGAAGGTGATCGCCGGCATCGGCAACGCCTACAGCGACGAGATCCTGCACACCGCCCGGCTGTCGCCGTTCGCCACCGCCGGCAAACTGTCGACAGATCAGCTGACCGCACTGCACGAGGCCATGCACGCCGTGCTGACCGATGCCGTCACCCGCTCGGTCGGTCAACAGGCCGCCACCTTGAAGGGGGAGAAGCGGTCCGGTCTGCGGGTACATGCCCGAACCGGGCTGCCGTGCCCGGTTTGCGCCGACACGGTTCGGGAAATAGCTTTCGCCGATAAGTCATTTCAGTACTGCCCGACCTGCCAGACCGGCGGCAAGGTGCTGGCCGACCGACGGATGTCGCGACTGCTCAAGTAGTTCTTCGACGTGACCTCGACAGCCTGCGGCCGCCGTTAAGCTGCCCTGGTGACCCGTCAGAAAATCCTCATCACCGGTGCCAGTTCAGGACTGGGTGCCGGCATGGCCCGCGCTTTCGCTGCGCAGGGGCGTGACCTGGCCCTGTGCGCCCGCCGGACCGACCGGCTTGACGAACTGAAAGCCGAACTGACAGAAAAGTTTCCGGACATCAATGTCGCGGTGGCTGCGCTCGACGTGAACGACCACGACGAAATACCCAAGGTGTTCAACCAATTCGCCGCCGAATTGGGCGGAATCGACCGAGTCATTGTCAATGCCGGCATCGGCAAGGGCGCCCCGCTCGGATCCGGCAAGCTCTGGGCCAACAAGGCCACCATCGAAACCAACCTGGTCGCGGCGTTGGTGCAGATCGAGACCGCGCTGGAGATGTTCAAAGCCGCCGGCAGCGGACATCTGGTGTTGATCTCATCGGTGCTGGGCAACAAGGGGGTTCCGGGCGTCAAGGCGGCGTACGCCGCCAGCAAGGCCGGGGTGTCGTCGCTGGGTGAGTCGTTGCGCGCGGAATACTCGCGCGGCCCGATCAAGGTCACCGTGTTGGAGCCGGGCTACATCGAATCGGAGATGACCGCCAAGTCGGCGTCCACCCCGTTGATGGTGGACAACGAATCCGGGGTCAAGGCCATGGTGCGGGCCATCGAACGCGAAATCGGCCGGGCCGCCGTCCCGTCCTGGCCGTGGGTCCCACTGGTATGGCTGCTGCGCCGCATGCCCCCGCAGTACACCAAACGCTTCGCCTGAGCTGTCGGCCGCGTTCCCGAGTGGCATTTCACGACGCCATCTCGGCGTGTCGCGTCGTGAGATTCCGACTGGGGCCATTGGGTCAGTGGCGTCAGCGGGTCATCCAGTCCAGGGCTTTGGCTCGCCTGCGGTAGATCAGCAGCACCGCCTTGGCGATCAAGAACGCAACGGCCACCCCCATCAGGAGCGTGGACACGGCGTACGCGCCGTACTCCGCCCCGCGGTGGTAGCGATCGTTGACCAACAAGGTCAGGGTCTGAGAGTGTCCCGGCAGGTTCGAGGACACCATGATGACTGCGCCGAACTCGCCGAGTGTGCGCGCCGTGGTCAACACCACACCGTAGGTCAGTCCCCAGCGGATCGAGGGCAGCGTGACCCGCCAAAGTGTCTGCCACGCATTGGAACCCAGTGTGGCAGCGGCCTGCTCCTGTTCGATTCCGATCTCCATCAGCACCGGCTGGACCTCGCGCACCACGAACGGCAGCGTGACGAAGATGCTGGCCAGCACCATTCCGGGCAGCCCGAAGATGATCTTGAACCCCAGGTTGTTCTCGACGAAGCCCAGAGCCCCCGAAGACCCCCACAGTGCGATCAGGGCGACCCCGACGATGATGGGCGAGACCGCAAACGGCAGGTCCAGGATCGCCTGAAGCGTTGATCGGCCCCGGAATTTATTGCGCACCAGCAGGATCGATGTCGAAACGCCGAACAATGCGTTCAGCGGCACCACGATGATCACCAAGAGCAACGACAGCTTCAGCGCCGAGATCGCCGCCGGGGTGCTGATCCAGGCCCAAAAATGGCCCAACCCGGGCTCAAACGTTCGGTACAGAATCACCGACACCGGAGCGATCAACATGACGCCGATATAGGTCAAGACGGTGAGGCGCAGGAAGTGCCGCTTCTCCAGCTGCGCCGTCACTCGGCCTCCTCCTCGCGCTTGGCGGCACGCCCGCCCACGGTCCGCAGGAGCACCAGCACCGCGAACGAGATCGCCAACAACACGATCGAGATCGCCGCCGCGCTGGTGTGGTCGTCGTTCTCGACCAGCGAGCGGATCCACTGCGATGACACCTCGGTCTTACCCGGCACGGCACCGCCGATCGTGACGACAGAGCCGAATTCGGCGACGCACCGCGAAAACGCAAGTCCGGCACCGGTCAACAACGCCGGCTGCAACGACGGCAGCACCACCGTCTTGAAGGTGACCAGGCGCGTCGCGCCGAGGGCTGCGGCCGCCTCCTCGACGTCCCGGTCGATCTCCATCAGCACCGGCTGGACGGCACGGACCACCAGTGGCAACGTCACGAAGGCCAGTGCCATCGCGACCCCGGGTGGGGTGTGCTGCAGATGAATGCCGATCGGACTCGAGTTGCCGTACAGGGCGAGCATCACCAAGCTGGTGACGATGGTGGGCAGCGCGAACGGTAGATCGATCAGCGCATCGATCACGCCTTTTCCGACGAAGTCGTCGCGGACCAACACCCAGGCGGTCGCCAGCCCGAACACCACATCGAGCACGGTGACCAGGACCGAGATCGTCAGTGTTACGCGGAACGATTCGAGTGCCGCGTGCGAGGTGACGGCCAGGCGAAAACCTTCCCAGCCTCTACCGCCGGCCTGCCAGGCAATGGCGACCAACGGCAGCAGCACAATCACCGACAGCCACAGCGTGGTCACGCCGATACGCAGCGGTGTGATGACGGACCGGCTCGGGGCGGCGGGGAGGGCGTCGGCGTCCGCCACCTCCGCGCTGGGGTGGACGCGCTGAGCCGGCTTGAGAGGAGTCGCGACTGTCATCGGCTGGATCCGAAAGAAGAGTGCATGCTGGCCTTCCAATGCCCGAGATGTTCGGCACCGGTCACCGAAAGTGACTACCGAGAATTAGCAAGTGGCGAGGGAGTCAGCGACAACAGTGCAGAATGCCCGCGACGCCGCTCCCGAGGGCGCCTCGGCGGCGGCCGAACGCCGTTGTGGCGCTTCGCCCAACACGGGATGGCATCTGCATGACGCGTAGCTTAAAGAAACCTGGACGTCGAAATCTCTGTCGTGTCGCGATAGGTTTCCCGGCCGGAATTCAATCTGTCGCACTTCAGCGGGGCCGACATCGGCGCCCGGCGGCAAAAAGTCAGGGTGAGGGAAATGCCGAAGGCGGTGGCTACTTCCAGTCCCAGACCGACATGTCGCCTGCCGGGTAGTTCATGCAGACGTCGGTGGTGCGGGCGGTCACGCCCTTGTTGTTGAAGAACAGCTTGGCCCAGTTGGGCCAGCGCCACGACATGGTTTCGAAAAAAGCGTTGCTGGCGGTGTCTTCGGAATATTGGCGGCGGCCGGCGTAGTCCATGGCGAAGAACCAGTGGATGCGGTCTTGGGCGCCTTGCTGGTCGGCGGCGGGTTTGTTGTGGTAGTCGATCATGTAACGCTGGTAGTAGACCGGCGCTACGTCGCGGGCGGCGGCCATGATCTGTTCGGCCGAACAGGTGGTGTGCAGAATCCGGCTGGGGATCGGGTAGTCGTCCGTAGCGTCGGCGGCGACGACACCGGCGGTGGTCACGGCGCCGAGCAGGGCTGCTGTGGCGATGCCGAGGTGGACTGCATACTTCACGCCGGGACCTCCTCGGGCTGCGGTTGGACGGGATCGGGCCACTTCGCGGGAACCGGACGCTGGCGCACCAACTGCGGCCACCAGAACCACTTGCCCAGCAACGCCGCGATCGACGGCGTCATGAACGACCGCACGATCAAGGTGTCGAACAACAGGCCCAGACCGATGGTTGTACCGATCTGCCCGAGGATCACCAGGGGGCTGAAGATGAAGGCTGCCATCGTTGCCGAGAACACCAGACCGGCCGCGGTGACGACAGAACCGGTGCCGCCCATCGACCGGATGATGGCGGTGTTGAGGCCAGCGTGCATCTCCTCCTTGAATCGGGACACCAACAGCAGGTTGTAGTCCGCTCCCACCGCCAGCAGCAAGATGATGGCCAGCGGCACCACGACCCAGAACAAATGAATACCGAAGATGTACTGCCACACCAGGACTGACAAACCCACCGATGCCCCCAACGAGAGGACCACGGTCCCGACGATGATGAAGGCGGCGACGAGGCTGCGCGTCACAATCACCATGATCAGCAGAATGAGAGCGACTGCGGCCAACGCCGAGATCAGCAGGTCGTACTTCGTCCCCTCTTGGATGTCCTTATTGGTGGAGCCGATGCCTGCGACATAGATCTTGGCGTCTGACATCGGTGTCGCCTTGAGGGCGTCGAACACCGACTCTTTGATGGCGTTGATGTGCGGAATCGCCTCGGGACTGGCGGGGTTGCCCTGATGGGTCACGATCATCCGGGCCGCCTTGCCGTCGGGCGACAAGAACAGCTTGAGGCCGCGCTTGAAATCAGGGTTGTCGAAGGCCTCCGGCGGCAAGTAGAACGTGTCA
Organism: uncultured Mycolicibacter sp.; assembly: GCA_964292075.1. Lineage (GTDB taxonomy): Bacteria > Actinomycetota > Actinomycetes > Mycobacteriales > Mycobacteriaceae > Mycobacterium. The sequence goes on along the minus strand of CAXYUC010000001.1, from coordinate 66,544 downwards.
TCGTTCTTGGCATCGTCGAATGCCTTGCCCATCGCGGTGGCGTTGTTCAGGGCTTCTTCGCTCTGGCTGTTGATGCCGCCGTTGGTCGCGAAATTCGACAGCGTCAGGTCGCGGTTGCGCTCCTGAATCGCGATCTGCGGCGGCAACAGGGCAACCAGCTGTGGTTGCAGAGCGTCGAGGTTGTCGAGGCTGTCGGTGATGGTGCCGAACTTCTCGGACAGCTCCGAGATCCCGTCCAGCGAGTCGAACACCGACCGCAGCGCCCAACACATCGGAATGTCGGAGCAGTGCGGTTCCCAGTAGAAGTAGTTGCGCAGCGGGCGGAACTGGTCATCGAAATCGGCGAGTTTGTCGCGCAGCGCGTTCATCGTCGTGACAGTGTCGTGGAACGCCTGAGTTTGTTCGTGGGTGACTGCAGCGCTCTGCTGCTGCAGGGCGAGCTGTTGCTTGAGCACAGCTAGCGTGTTGTCGATCTCGCCGGCCTGCTTCAGCAGATCGTTGGCCCGGTCTTTCTGGTAGTCGAGGTTCATGATCTGGCTCGCGCTCGACGCGCTGATCTGGAACGGAATGGAGCTGTGCGTGATCGGCGTTCCGAGCGGTCGCGTGATGGACTGCACCAGCGCGATTCCCGGCGTGTGGAGCACGGCCTTGGCCGCGCGTTCGAGAATCAGCATGTCTGCCGGGTTGCGCATGTCGTGATCGGTCTCGATCATCACCAACTCGGGATTGATCCGCGCTTCGGTGAAGTGGCGTTCGGCGGCTTCCATCCCGACGACACCGGGTGCGCTGTCGGGGATGTAGGGCCGGTTGTCGTAGCTACTCTGGTAGCCGGGCAACGCGAACACGCCGATGAGCGCAAGCGCGCCGGTGACTACCAGGATCGGCCCGGGCCAGCGCACGATGGCGGTGCCGATCTTGCGCCAGCCCCGCGTCCGTTGAGCGACCTTGGGTTCCATCAGTCCGAACCGGGTGGCGATCAACAACACGGCGGGCCCCAGCGTCAGGGCGGCCGCTAAGGTCACGAGAACACCGATGGAAGCCGGTATCCCGAGTGTCTGGAAATAGGGGAGCCGGGTGAAGCCCATGCACGCGACCGCGCCGGCGATGGTCAACCCCGATCCGACCATGACGTGGACGGTGCCGCGCCACATGTCGTGGTAGGCCGCGATCCGGTCCATCCCCTTGCCACGCGCCTCTTGGTAGCGGCCGACGACGAAGATCGCATAGTCGGTGCCGGCCGCAATAGCCAAGAGCGTCAAGAGATTCGTCGCGTAGGTGGACAGGCCGATGAGGCCGGCGTGGGCGAGGACCGCGACGACGCCGCGGGCCGCTGCGAGCTCGACGGCGACTGTCAGCAAGACGATCGCCATCGTCACCACAGAGCGGTAGACGAAGAGCAGCATGAGGCCGATGACCAGGAAGGTGATGGCGGTGACCTCATGGGTGCCGGCGCTGCCGACCTCGAAGTTGTCGGTCACCAGCGGCGACGCGCCGGTGACGTAGGCCTTGATGCCGGGTGGGGGTGGCGTGGCGGCGACGATCTTGCGGACGGCGTCGACGGATTCGTTCGACATCGCCTCGCCCTGGTTCCCGCGGAGATAGAGCTGGGTGAGGGCTGCTTTGCCGTCTTTGCTCTGTGAGCCGCCGGCGGTCAGCGGGTCGCCCCAGAAGTCCTGGACGTGCTCGACGTGCTCGGTGTCGGCCTGCAGCTTCTTCACCAGGCCGTCGTAGTACTCGTGTGCTTCGGCACCCAGCGGCTGATCGCCCTCCAGCACGATCATGGCCGCACTGTCGGAATCGAATTCGTCGAAGACCTGCCCGATGTGGCGCATCGCGAGAATTCCCGGCGCATCGGGCGCGTTCTGTCCGACTGAGCGTTCCCAGCCGACAATCTCGAGTTGGGGTGCGATGGTGTTCGAAACGGCAGCGATGGCGATCCAGATCAACAGGATCGGTAGGGACAGCCTCCGGATGAGCCGCGCAGGCAGGGTGCCGTCGTCGGCGTCGAGGGCGGTGTCGGTGTGCTGGCCACTCATGCGGTCTTGTCCAGGCACGCGATGTATCCGTTCACGTGGTTCGTAGACCTTTCATCTGTGACGACGCCGTTGACGGTGATTCGGCAGCCGATGGTGCTGCCGTCACCCTGTGCGCGAACGTCGGCGTACATCGTCGGGTCGTCGGTGGTCAGCGCCTGCGACCACGGCAGCGGGACATTTTCGACGCGCTGAGGCTGGGCGTTGATGTCCAGAAAGTTGATGGTGGCCACGGATCCGGGCGAACCGAACACCTCGAACAACACCTGTTTGGGGTTGTAGCCGGTGTTCTCCAAAGCCTCTGAGCCGGGTCTCGACACCTCGTTGTCCGAGCCGAAGATGCCGCGCAGTCGGTCGACGCTGAACCCGACCAGCGCGACTACCACGATCGCCACGATCGCCACCCACTGCCGGCGGACCAATCTGGTTACCGAAAACTTCTTCAAAACAAAGCCTTTCGACGCCGCGCTGGCGATCTTGCCGATGCGACGCGGTGAAATTGTCGCGTAAGATGGAACGGTACGGTACCGTGCCGATGAATCGCAACTTGCTTGACATCTGCGCAAATGACTGCTCTCGCGGAACAGCCGCGGTGCAGTGGGTAGGGGGACGACGATTTCCAAAGACCGTGGCGACCACTCGGTGTGCCCGTGGAGCGAGCGAGAGGCCGAGCTGTTGGCGATCACGCTGGAGCTGCTGCAGGAGCATGGATACGACCGACTCAGCGTCGAAGCCGTGGCGATCAGGGCCAAGGCCAGTAAGGCCACGATGTACCGGCGCTGGCCGACGAAGGCGGACCTGGTGCTCGCAGCGTTCATCGAAGGCACCCGCGTGTCGGCCAGTCCGCCCAATACCGGCTCCCTGCGTGGCGATCTGCTGGAGATCGGCCGTTGGACCTGTGGCCAAGCGCTGGAACACATGCGCACCGTGCGCGCAGTGCTGAACGAGATGTCACACAGCCCCGCCTTGCAGGAAGCGATGCAGCAGAAATTCGTCCAGCATCGCAACCTTGTGATGGACGCGGTACTGGCCGATGCCGTCGCGCGTGGTGAGATCGAGGCCTCGGCGATCAACCAGGAGATCTACGATCTACTGCCGGGCTACCTGGTGTTCCGGGCGCTGGTTTCCGATCGGCCACCGACGGAGGAGACGGTCCGTGTGGTGGTGGACCAGGTGCTGCTGCCCAGCCTGCGAGCCAAGAGTGGCGGGCAACGGCCGACCTAGACGGCGTTGGGCAGTCGCAGTTACGACGATGCCCGGCCGCGCTCTGCGCGGTAGCGGCGCACCAGCGCGTCGGTGGAACTGTCCGTCTGGCGCTGTGGGGAGGTGTCGTCGGTGAGCACCGGCAGCAGGGCCTTGGCCTGCGTCTTGCCCAGCTCCACGCCCCACTGGTCGAAGGAGTCGATGCCCCACACCACACCCTCGGTGAACACCTGGTGTTCGTAGAGCGCGATCAGCTGGCCCAGCACCGAGGGGGTGAGCTGGGTAGCCAGAATGGAGGTCGTCGGACGATTGCCGGGCATGACCTTGTGCGGCACGACAGCTGCGGGGGTGCCTTCGGCGGCGATCTCCTCGGCGCTCTTGCCGAACGCCAGCACCTGGGTCTGGGCGAAGAAGTTGCTCATCAACAGGTCGTGCATGCTGCCGGTGCCGTCCGCGGTGGCCAGGTCGTCGACGGGTTGGGCGAAGCCGATGAAGTCGGCCGGTATCAGCCGGGTGCCCTGGTGCAGCAGTTGATAGAACGCGTGCTGGCCGTTGGTTCCCGGCTCGCCCCAATAGATTTCACCGGTATCGGTGCGAACCGGCGTGCCGTCGGCGCGGGTCGACTTGCCGTTGGATTCCATGGTGAGCTGCTGCAGGTAGGCGGCGAAGCGGTCCAGATCGTTGGAGTAGGGCAGTACCGCGCGGGACTGGGCACCGAAGAAGTTGGAATACCACAGCCCGATCAGGCCGAGCAGCGCCGGCGCATTGGATTCCAAAGGCGCGGTACGGAAGTGCTCGTCGACGATATAAAAGCCGGACAAGAACTCCGCGAAGCGCTCCCGGCCGATCACGGCCATCACCGACAGTCCGATCGCTGAATCCACCGAGTACCGTCCGCCGACCCAGTCCCAGAAGCCGAACATGTTCGCGGTGTCGATGCCGAACTCCTCGACCAACGCAGCGTTGGTGGAGACCGCGACGAAATGCTTGGACACGGCCGCGTCGCCCAGCGCGTCGGTGAGCCAGCGGCGGGCCGCGGTGGCGTTGGTCAGCGTCTCCAGGGTCGAGAACGTCTTGGAGGCGACGATGAACAGCGTGGTGGCCGGATCCAAACCGGCCAGTGTCGCGGTCAGATCGGCCGGATCGACATTAGAGACGAACCGTGCCGAGATGCCGGCGTCGGCGTAGTGACGCAACGCCCGGTCCACCATCACCGGGCCCAGGTCCGAGCCGCCGATACCGATGTTGACCACAGTCTCGATGCGTTTCCCGGTGGCGCCGGTCCATTCGCCGCCGCGCAACCGGTCGGTGAAATCGCCCATCGCGTCGAGCACCGCGTGGACGTCGGCGACGACACCCTGGCCGTCGACATGCAGATCGGCGTTGCGCGGCAGCCGCAACGCGGTGTGCAGCACCGCCCGATCCTCGGAGGTGTTGATGTGCACCCCGGCGAACATCGCGTCGCGCCGGTCCTCCAGGCCGGCCGTCCGGGCCAGATCGACTAGCAGACGCACGGTCTCGGAGGTGATCCGGTGCTTGCTGTAGTCGATGTAGAGATCGCCGACGGTGGCGGTGAACCGGGTGCCGCGTTCGGGATCGTCGGCGAAGAACTGACGTAGGTGGGTATCGCCGATCTGCTCGTGGTGCTTGCGCAACGCGTTCCAGGCCGGGGTGGTTGAGATGTCCGGGATCTGGGGAACGGAGCTCATACCCCGACATTAGCGGCTCTTCGAGACCCCCCTCACGCAGGGAAAGTGCGAGTAGCGGCCTGCGTGAGTGCGATCTCGGCGCAGGGAGAGCGCAGTGGCCTAGTGGCCGAGCCGGCCGCGGCCCAGTCGCAGCAACAACATCGCCAGGTCCTTGCCGTCTTGGCCGAGCTCGCTGTAGCGCTCAAGCACCTTCATCTCGCGGCTGTGCACCAGGCGGGTGCCGCCGGAGGCCATCCGGGCCTTACCGATCTCCTGCGAAATCTCGGTGCGGCGCTTCACCGCGGCCAAGATCTCGGCATCGAGCCGGTCGATCTCGTGGCGCAACTCGTCAATGTCGGGCAGCTGTTGGGGTTGGGCAGACATGGTCAAAACTCCAGGTTCTCGCTGTTGGTGGTTTCTGGTCCCATCGGCGATCCGGCCTCACACAACAGACGAGCCCCGGGTCGGCGAAGCGGACCGCGGGGCTTGGCGTTGCAGCTAAACCACGGGCACCGCTGACCGGTACCCGTAGAAAAATCGACGCTGCATGTCGAGCACGAATTGAGTCTGCCACTAACGGCAGTGCCAGCGCAAAGACTGTCGCCGGGCGGCGGTACGTTGGGGGGCGTTATGACCGTGCACGCCAGTCCGCAGACCGATCACCTCCTCGACGGGCTCAACCCGCAGCAGCGCCGGGCCGTGTTGCACGAGGGCTCCCCGCTATTGATCGTGGCCGGGGCCGGCTCGGGCAAGACCGCGGTGCTCACCCGGCGCATCGCCTATCTGCTGGCCGCCCGCGACGTCGGGGTGGGCCAGATCCTGGCGATCACCTTCACCAACAAGGCCGCCGCCGAAATGCGCGAGCGGGTGTCGAGCCTCGTCGGGCCCCGGGCCCGGGTGATGTGGGTGTCGACGTTTCACTCCACCTGCGTGCGGATCCTGCGCAACCAGGCCTCGGTGGTCCCCGGTCTGAACTCGAACTTCTCGATCTATGACGCCGACGATTCACGGCGGCTGCTGTTGATGGTCGGCCGCGGCATGGGCCTGGTCGTGAAACGGCACTCGCCGCGGCTGCTGGCCAATGCCATCTCCAACCTCAAGAACGAACTGATCGACCCGGACCGTGCGCTGGCCGACCTCACCGAGGACTCCGATGACCTGAGCCGGGTGGTGGCCGCGGTCTACGTCGAGTATCAGCGCCGGCTGCGGTCTGCCAATGCGCTGGACTTCGACGACCTGATCGGTGAGACGGTCGCGATGCTGCAGGCGTTCCCCGAGATCGCCCAGCACTACCGGCGCCGATTCCGGCACATCCTGGTCGACGAATATCAGGACACCAACCATGCCCAGTACATGCTGGTGCGCGAGTTGGCGGGGCACGGCGGTTCAGCCAGCCTCGACGGAGGAGAGGTGAAGCTGGGACCGCCGCATGAACACGGCGAACAGTCAGGCGACATCCCGCCGGCGGAGCTGTGCGTGGTCGGTGACGCCGACCAGTCGATCTACGCCTTCCGCGGCGCGACCATCCGCAACATCGAGGACTTCGAACGCGACTACCCCGACGCGACCACCATTCTGCTGGAGCAGAACTACCGCTCCACGCAGAACATTCTCTCGGCAGCCAACGCGGTGATCGCCTACAACTCCGGGCGTCGGGAGAAGCGACTGTGGACCGACGCCGGTGACGGCGAGCTGATCGTCGGCTACGTCGCCGACAACGAACACGACGAGGCGCGGTTCGTCGCCCAGGAGATCGACGCGCTGACCGATGCCGGCACGGTCAACTACAGCGACATCGCGGTGTTCTACCGCACCAATAACGCGTCGCGGTCGCTGGAAGAGGTGTTCATCCGCAGCGGCATCCCGTACAAAGTCGTTGGCGGCGTGCGCTTCTACGAACGCAAAGAGATCCGCGACATCATCGCCTACCTGCGAGTGCTCGACAATCCCGGCGACGCGGTGAGCCTGCGCCGCATCCTCAACACCCCGCGACGCGGTATCGGCGACCGTGCGGAGGCCTGCGTGTCGGTGCACGCGGAGAACACCGGCAGCGGATTCGCCGCCGCGCTGGCTGCCGCCGCCGAGGGTGGCGTACCGATGCTCAACAGCCGTTCGCAGAACGCGATCGCGGCCTTCGTGGCGATGCTCGACGAACTGCGAGCGCACCTGAACACCTGCGACGACGACCTCGGTGGTCTGGTGGAGCTGGTGCTGGACCGCACCGGCTACCGCACCGAGCTGGAGGCCTCGACCGATCCGCAGGATCTGGCCCGCCTGGACAACATCAACGAACTGGTCAGCGTCGCACACGAATTCAGCATTGACCGGGCCAACGCGCTCGCCGACCAGGCCGGCACCCTCGAGGAGGAGGACGTGCCTGATGTCGGGGTGCTGGCGGCGTTTTTGGAGCGGGTCTCGCTGATCGCCGACACCGACGAGATCCCCGAGCACGGGGCGGGCATGGTCACCCTGATGACGTTGCACACCGCCAAGGGTCTGGAGTTCCCGATGGTGTTCGTCGTCGGCTGGGAGGACGGCATGTTCCCGCACATGCGCTCGCTGGGGGACGCCCGCGAGCTGTCCGAGGAACGCCGGCTGGCCTATGTCGGCCTGACTCGGGCGCGGCAACGGCTGTACCTGAGCCGGGCCAAGGTGCGTTCGTCGTGGGGCCAGCCCATGTTGAACCCGGAATCGCGATTTCTGCGGGAGATCCCGCAGCAGCTCATCGACTGGCGCCGGACCGATGTCACCGCCTCACCGAGCGCCCCGGTCAGCGGCGCCGGCCGGTTCGGAACCCCCAGACAGGCAAAGCCGGCACCGAGCCGATCGGGCAACCGGCCGCTGCTGGTGCTGGCTCCTGGCGATCGGGTAACGCATGACAAGTACGGCCTGGGCCGGGTGGAGGAAGTCTCCGGGGTGGGGGAGTCGGCGATGTCGCTGATCGACTTCGGCAGTTCCGGGCGGGTCAAGCTGATGCACAACCATGCGCCGGTGTCGAAGCTTTAGCTCGCCGCGGTCGGCTTAGGAGCCGAGCAGCCAGCGTCTGGTGGCCGGGTGCAATGCCGTCACGACGGTGGCGATCTGGATGACCGGGATGACGTGCACGATCGGCGGTACCCGGGCTCCCGCCAGGAACAGACTGCCGAAGGTCAGCAGGGCGACCATCGCGCCGACCGCGATCAGGTAGCGGCCGACTGGGCGCCGCAGCAGCAGCATGATCACGCCGGACACCGTCGTCCCGGCGAAAACCAGACTCAAGAAGCCGACCGCGACGCAGAACAGCCGGTCGGTGTGCCACCAGCTGGCGATCAGGTCGGTGGACACCACCGAGGTGGCCCAACAACCGACGAGAGCCAGCACGCAGGCGCTGATCGCGACACCGGCTGACGGGTATCGGGCCGGCACTGCCGCCGGAGTGGGTTGGATGGACGGCGGTATCCGCCCAGAGCTGGTGACGATCGGGATGGCGCCGGTGGGTGCCCTACGGATGATGCGGCTGGGAGAACTCGGCGGATCGGTCCCGGAGGGTCTAGAAGAACTGGCGCCGGTAGGTGGATGGTGGCGGTCGCTCACCAAACCAGGCTAGCGGTGACTGCAAGCGCGGCGAAGCCGGGCTCGGACAGGTCGACGCCGTCGTCTTAGGCGAAATTGATCCCGCGCTTGGCGAGCCAGGACGCCGGGTCGATCCGGTTGCTGCCGTTCTGCAGCACCTCGAAGTGCAGATGCGGACCGGTCGAGTAGCCGCGATTGCCCATCTCGGCGATCTGGTCGCCCGCCATCACGCGCTCACCGACGCTGACCAGCGACCGGTTGATGTGGCCGTAGAGGGTCACGGTGCCGTCGGAGTGGCGCACCTTGACCAACATGCCGTAGCCGGCGCTGGGGCCCGACTCGATCACCACGCCGTCGGAAGCCGCCAGGATCGGGGTGCCGATGGCATTGGCGATGTCGATGCCGGCGTGCAGCACGCCCCAGCGGTAGCCGAAGTTCGACGTGAACGCGCCCTGAGTGGGGGCGACAAACAGCGGGCGCTGCAGCCGGGCTTCACGCTCGGCGCGCTCCTGCGCGAACGCCACGCCCTTGGCCAGCTCCTCGTTGTGCACGACGAAGTTGGCCGCAGCTTTGACCGTGATCATCTGCAGGCCGTGGCTGGACGTGGTGGTGGTGCCGTCGTTCAGCGTGGTCTTGCTGGCCGCCAGCACGGCGGGCCGGGCGACGGTCTCGCCGGACTGGTGGGTGGCGGCGTGTGCGGCGGCAGCAGCCGCACCGGCGGCCATCGCCGCGATCATCACGCGGCTCTTGACGGCACTGGCGGGCTGGCTGCGGTGCTTCCCGCGGCGCGCGGGCAGCGGGGCCGCCTCGTGCGGGTGGTGGTAGCTGGCCGGGTAGCCACCGCGGGGGAACGCCAGCTGCAGCACCGGCATGTTGTCGGTGTCGGTCATGTCGTCCAGCTCGGGGGCCAGCAGCACCTCGGAAGCCTCGTCGAACGTGTCGTCGCCGAAGGTGTCCTCGGGCCAGCCGAACTCGTTGAACGGAATGATGTCGGTGACCTCGGCGGGACTGGGTGCCAGGGACCGGATCGGAGCTGCCGTGGCGCCGTTTCGACGTCGAGGGAGAGCCCCGCCGGAAACCGGACGCATCGGTGCACCGTGCTGCATCAGTCTGGAAGTTCCTCTGGTCGTGATCAGAACGTTATAAAGACCTGGACCTGGTGACGGTAACCACTCCCCCTGGGGCCTGGCAAGCTATCGGCCAAATCCCGTCGTTAATGTGAAACGAATCACGTTTTTCTGGCGGTGAGATGTGCCACAGCAGTGGTACGCGAGGAGGGAACCCCGCCGCACTCTCGATACAGTGCCTCGGGAGCTAAATCTCTCACAATCCGACAGCGCCGGCTTGCCGGCGACCCGCAATAAGACAGTGAGCCCATGGATCTTTTCGAGTATCAGGCGAAGGAGCTGTTCGCCAAGCACAACGTGCCCACCACCCCCGGCCGGGTAACCACCTCGGCCGAGGACGCCAAGGCCATCGCCACCGAGATCGGTCGACCGGTCATGGTGAAGGCGCAGGTCAAGGTCGGCGGCCGCGGCAAGGCCGGTGGCGTCAAGTACGCCGCCACCCCGGAGGACGCGTTCACCCACGCGCAGAACATCCTCGGTCTGGACATCAAAGGCCACGTTGTCAAGAAGCTGCTGGTAGCCGAGGCGAGCGACATCGCCGAGGAGTACTACATCTCCTTCCTGCTCGACCGCTCCAACCGCACCTACCTGGCCATGTGCTCGGTCGAGGGCGGCATGGAGATCGAAGAGGTCGCCGCCACCAAGCCGGAGCGGCTGGCCAAGGTGCCCGTTGACGCCGTCAAGGGCGTCGACCTGGCGTTCGCTCGCTCGATCGCCGAGCAGGGCCACCTGCCCGCCGAGGTGCTCGACGCCGCCGCGGTGACCATCCAGAAGCTGTGGGAGGTCTTCGTCGCCGAAGACGCCACCCTGGTCGAGGTCAACCCGCTGGTTCGCACCCCCGACGACCAGATCCTGGCGCTGGACGGCAAGGTCACCCTGGACGGCAACGCTGAGTTCCGTCAGCCCGGCCACGCCGAGTTCGCCGACTTGGACGCCACCGACCCGCTGGAGATCAAGGCCAAAGAGCACGACCTGAACTACGTCAAGCTTGACGGTGAGGTCGGCATCATCGGTAACGGCGCCGGCCTGGTCATGTCGACCCTGGACGTCACCGCCTACGCCGGTGAGAAGCACGGCGGCGTGAAGCCGGCCAACTTCCTCGACATCGGGGGCGGCGCCTCCGCCGAGGTGATGGCCGCCGGCCTGGACGTCATCCTGGGTGACAAGCAGGTCAAGAGCGTGTTCGTCAACGTGTTCGGCGGGATCACCGCCTGCGACGCGGTGGCCAACGGCATCGTGTCGGCGCTGGGCATCCTCGGTGACGCCGCGACCAAGCCGCTGGTGGTGCGCCTGGACGGCAACAACGTCGAGGAGGGCCGGGCGATCCTGGCCGAGGCCAACCACCCGCTGGTGACCGTCGTCGCCACCATGGACGAGGCCGCCGACAAGGCTGCAGAACTGGCCTTCGCAGGCGCAGCCGGAAAGGACGCGTAAGTCATGTCGATCTTCGTCAACAAGGACAGCAAGGTCATCGTCCAGGGCATCACCGGTGCCGAGGCGACCAAGCACACCGCGCGGATGCTGGCTGCCGGCACCCAGATCGTCGGCGGCGTCAACGCCCGCAAGGCCGGCACCACGGTGGGGCACAAGGATAAGGACCGCGCCCACGCCGGGCTGCCGGGGTTCGGCAAGGTCGCCGTGGCCATGAAGGAGACCGGCGCTGACGTGTCGATCGCCTTCGTGCCGCCGGCCTTCTCCAAGGACGCGATGATCGAGGCCATCGACGCCGAGATCCCGCTGCTGGTCGTCATCACCGAGGGCATCCCCGTGCAGGACAGCGCCTACGCGTGGGCCTACAACGTCGACAAGGGTGAGAAGACCCGGATCATCGGGCCGAACTGCCCCGGCATCATCACCCCGGGCGAGTGCCTGGTCGGCATCACCCCGGCCAACATCTCCGGCACCGGCCCGATCGGTCTGGTGTCGAAGTCGGGCACCCTGACCTACCAGATGATGTACGAGCTGCGGGACTTCGGTTTCTCCACCGCCATCGGCATCGGCGGCGACCCGGTGATCGGCACCACCCACATCGACGCCATCGAGGCGTTCGAGAAGGACCCGAACACCAAGGTCATCGTGATGATCGGTGAGATCGGCGGCGACGCCGAGGAGCGGGCCGCGGCCTACATCAAGGCCAACGTCAGCAAGCCGGTCGTCGGCTACGTGGCCGGGTTCACCGCTCCCGAGGGCAAGACCATGGGCCACGCCGGCGCCATCGTGTCCGGCTCGTCGGGCACCGCGGCCGCCAAGCAGGAGGCCCTGGAGGCCGCCGGTGTGAAGGTGGGCAAGACCCCGTCGGCCACCGCGGCCCTGGCTCGACAGATCCTCGAGAGCCTGTAGCTGTTTCTTGGCGCGAGCAGACGCAGAGTCGCACGCAAGCAGTGCTTGCAACCCGATTCTGCGTCTGCTCGCCGTAGGAGGGTGAGCGCATGAGCATCGATCCCCGCACTCCCGTCGTCGTCGGCGTCGGGCAGGCTGCCGAGCGCATCGACGACGCCGACTACCGCGCGCTGTCGCCGGTGGAGCTGGCCGCAGCCGCCGCGCGGGCGGCGTTGGCCGACTGCGGCGCGAGCCCAGAGGACGTCGCGTCGGCCATCGACGCGGTGGTCGCCACCCGCCAGTTCGAAATCTCCATTCCGAAAGCCCCCGCCCCACTGGGCAAGTCCAATAACTTCCCGCGGTCGGTTGCGCGCCTGATCGGCGCCGAACCGGCGCGAGCGGTGCTGGACAAGGTGGGCGGTCAGGGGCCCCAGAAGCTGCTCACCGAGTTCGCCGGCGAGATCGTGGCCGGCACCGCCGACGTGGTGCTGCTGTGCGGGTCCGACGCGACCTCAACGCTGCGCCACTTCGCCAAGGCCGACAACAAGCCGGACTTCACCGAGACCATCGACGGGCAGCTCGAAGACCGCGGCTTCGGTCTGGAGGAGTTCGTCGAGCGCTACACCGTCATCCACGGGCTGACCGGTGCGCCGGTGCAGTACGGCCTGCTGGAGAACGCCCGGCGTGCCCGGCTGGGCCTGGGCACGGCCGACTACCTGCAGGCCATGGCCGAACTGTTCGCGCCGATGACCAAGATCGCCGCCAAGAACCCGTTCTCGGCCTCGCCGGTGGAGCGGTCGGTCGACGAACTGGCCACGATCAGCGCCGGCAACCGGATGATCTGCGACCCCTACCCGCGGCTGCTGGTGGCCCGCGACCAGGTCAACCAGGGCGCCGCGGTGCTGGTGATGTCGGTGGAGGCCGCCCGTCGCCTCGGGGTGCCCGAAGACCGCTGGGTGTACCTGCACGGTCATGCCGACCTGCGGGCTCAGCGGCTGCTGGAGCGGCCTGACCTGAGCGCCTACCCGGCCGCCATCACGGCCACCACCGAGGCGCTAGAGATGGCCGGGATCGGCTTCGACGACGTGGGGGCCATGGACCTCTACAGCTGCTTTCCGGTCCCGGTGTTCGCCATCTGCGACGCCTTCGGCCTGTCTGCCGACGACCCGCGCGGCCTGACCCTGACCGGCGGGCTGCCCTTCTTCGGCGGTGCCGGCAACAACTATTCGATGCATGCGATCGCCGAGGCCGTCGCCGTAGCACGAAGTGTCCCAGGGCAATTCGCGTTCGTCGGCGCCAACGGCGGCATGATGAGCAAGTTTGCGGCCGGGGTGTACTCGACCACAGCGGTGCCGTGGACGGCCGATCGCAGCGCCGAACTGCAGGCCCAGGCCGATACCGCGCCCGCTGTGCCGGTCACCGAGAGTGCCGAGGGCCCGGGCACCATCGAGACCTACAGCGTCCGTTACGACTGGGAGACCCGGACCGGGATCATCATCGGTCGCCTCGACGCCGACGGCACCCGGTTCCTGGCGACCACCGAAGACGAAGACCTGGTGGCCCTGCTGTCCGACGGCGACCCACTGGGCGCTCCGGTGACGGTGCACGCGTTCGACTACGGCAACCGCTGCTCCCCGCGCTGAGCCATACGGCCGCGAGGGTGCGCAGAAGGCCAGCACAACCGGCGTGTCACTGGACAAACACGCACTCGCGCGGGTGGGCGCAGCTGTCCTAGGCGCTGAGCCCCAGCTTGGTGGCCAGGCGCTCCACGTAAGCCGCCACCTCGGACTCGGAGCGGTCCGGCAACCCGAACAGCGTCTCGGTGACACCCAACTCGGCCCAGTGCGCCAGCTTCTCGGGAACCGGCTTGAAGTCCAGCGCCACGATCTGCGGTGCGCCGTCGCGACCGGCGGCTGCCCAGGTGTCCTGCAGCAGCTTGACCGGCGCATCGATGTCGAAGTCACGCGGTGTGGTGATCCAGCCGTCGGCACTGCGGGCGATCCACTTGAAGTTCTTCTCGGTCCCGGCCGCACCGACCAGCACCGGAATGTGCGACTGCACCGGCTTGGGCCAAGCCCAGCTCGGGCCGAAGTTCACGAACTCGCCTTCGAAGGACGCTTCCTCCTCCGTCCACAGTGCCCGCATCGCCTCCAGGTACTCCCGAAGCATGGTGCGCCGCCGGCCGGCCGGGACGCCGTGATCGGCCAGTTCGTCAGTGTTCCAACCGAATCCGACGCCCAGGCTGACCCGCCCGCCGGACAGGTGATCCAGCGTGGCGATCGATTTCGCCAGCGTGATCGGATCATGTTCGACCGGCAGCGCCACCGCGGTCGACAGCCGCACTCGCGAGGTCACCGCGCATGCGGCTCCCAGGCTGACCCACGGATCCAGGGTGCGCATATAACGGTCATCGGGCAGCGACTCATCGCCGGTGGTCGGGTGCGCGGCCTGTCGCTTCACCGGAATGTGAGTGTGCTCCGGTACATAGAAGGTGGTGAAGCCGTGATCATCGGCGAGTTTGGCGGCCGCCGCCGGGTTGATTCCACGGTCACTGGTGAATAGCACGAGCCCGTAATCCATATCCCCGATTAGAACGTGTTCCTGTTCGGTGGGCAACGGGGGGTCCTTGTCGCACAGTGTTGACCCACCGACTAGTCCCGCAAGTGCGCTAGCGTGGATGGTCGAAGCGCGCCGCACCGCCCAGAAGCGCCCTGCCCACAAGCACAGGAGAGGTCATGACCTACTCGCCCGGGAATCCCGGCTTCCAGCCTTCTCAACCATCAGGCTCGTACGGACCGTCGACCCCGTCGTTCGCAAAAGCGGCCGGAGATGCCGAGAGCAAATTGCCGCAGTACCTCCGGATCGCGGTGGTTGCGTTGGGGCTGGGTGTCTACCTGGCGAACTTCGGGCCGATCGTGACGATCACCGATGTTGACTACCCGCTGATCCTCAGCGACGCCGGTCACACCGTTCCGCTGGCGGTGCTGGCCGCACTGCTGGCCGCGGCGGGCCTGCTGCCCAAGACGAAGGGCTACGCGGCAGTGGTCGCCGTGGTCTCCACGCTGGGTGCGCTGCTGGCCATTTCGACCATCGCCGATGCCAGTGGCAGCTACACCATCGGTTGGGGGTTGTGGCTGATCCTGAGCTTCAGCGTCCTGCAGGCCACCGCCGCGGTCGGATCGCTGCTGCTGGAGGCCGGCGTGGTGACCGCCCCGGTGCCGCGTCCCAAGTACGACCCCTACGCCCAGTACGGCCTGCCGCCGGGCGGCAACTACTACGGTCAGCCGGGCCAGCAAGGCTATGGCCACCAAGGCCACCAGGGCCACCAGGGGCAGCAGGCTCAGCACCAGCCTGGCTACCCGTCGTCGTACGGTAGCTACCCGTCCGCGCCGTCCGGCGGCGGCTTCGGCGTGCAGCAGGCCCCGGCCTCCCCGTCGACGGGCGCCTTCAACTCCGGCGCACAGCCGGCGGCGCCGCAGGGGCCGCCGACCCCACCCACCCGATTCCCCTCCTACAACCAGCCGTCGTCCGGTGGGTCGGGGAGCGCGTCGACCGGTGGCCAGAACGCAGCCGGTTCGGATCAGAGCTCGACGGGTGGCCAGCAGTCGCAGGGCGGCTCCGCCTCGTCGGGGCCGGCGCAGCCCTAACCCGCGCCCGCGCGCCGAGTTGAACGTGCTCGCAGCGTGACATCGGTGACCGGCGGCAAACCAGGCTCGAACCCGACCCGCGACCTGGTCCGGGTCGCGTTCGGCCCGTCCGTCGTGGCGTTGACGGTCATCGCAGCGGTGACGCTGCTGCAGTTGCTGATCGCCAACAGCGACATGACCGGGGCCTCGGGCGCCATCGCCAGCATGTGGCTGGGAGTGCACCAGGTGCCGATCTCGATCGGTGGCCGTGACCTGGGTGCACTGCCGCTGCTGCCGGTGCTGCTGATGGTGGCCGGAACGGCACGAACCACCGCCCAGGCCACCGCCCGTGGCGCCTCATGGTTCGTGATCCGCTGGATCGTGGCCTCCGCGGTAGGCGGCCCACTGCTGATCGCAGCGGTCTCGCTGGCGGTCATCCACGACGCAGCCTCGGTCATCACCGAACTGCAGACCCCGCACGCCCTGAGTGCCTTCGGGCATGTTTTTTTGGTGCACGCGATCGGCGCGGCGCTGGGAGTGGGGACGCGGGTGGGCCGGCGGGCGCTGGTGGAGGCCCGGCTGCCGGATTGGCTGGCGGACTCGGTGCGAGCCGCGATCACCGGCATGCTGGCGCTGTTCGGCCTGGCCGGAGCGGTGACGGTCCTGTCCCTGGTCTGGCACTGGGGCACCATGCACGAGCTTTACGCGATCACCGACTCACTGTTCGGCCAGCTCAGCCTGACCCTGCTGGCGGTGCTGTACGTGCCCAATGTCCTTGTCGGTGCGACGGCGATGGCGGTCGGTTCGAGCGCACACATCGGCCCCGCGCTGTTCAGCGCGTTCACCGTTCTCGGCGGCGACATCCCCGCGCTGCCGGTCCTCGCCGCGGCCCCCCCCCCCCCCCTGGGGCCGGCGGGGGTGGGGCTGCTGATTATCGGGGCGGCGGCTGGAGTGGCTGTCGGGCAGCAGTGCGCCCGCCGGCCGCTACCGCTGCTTCCGGCGCTGGCCAAGGTCGCGGCGGCGGCCTTCATCGCGGCCGTCGCGATGGCCCTACTCGGCTTGGCCGGCGGGGGACGACTGGGCAACTTCGGTGACGTCGGGGTGGATCAGCTGACGTTCGGTCCCGCGGTGTTCGGCTGGTTCGCCTCGATCGGAGCGCTGACGGTGGTGATGATTGGCGGGGTCCGCGCTGATGCGCCGGTGGGACCTCAGCGTGTGCTGCCGCCCGCCCCGGAGCGGCCCGCGGAGTCCGAAGGGGCCCCCGAACCGAGTCCGGCGCCGATCGCGGACGTCGATCCCGAGGACCTCGCAGCGGCCGGGGAGCCCTTCGCAGCGGACGAGCTGTTCGACGCCGACTTCGAACCGGGCTTCCAATCAGACGAGGTCACCGACGGCGGCGAGTTGAATTGGACGCCAGAACCCGAGCCGCCGCGAACGTTCCGGTCGCACGCGCCGACCCAGCCGCCGGGCCCGCTGGAAGACCCCGAAGACCTGATGTACACCGACGACGACGGATACGACCGTTAAATCGAGGACTTCGGTCCCTTATATATGTCGCCTCTGGCTGATCGGATGGGTAGTGCTGACCGTCCGAACTCCAAGGGGACGACATGACCGACGTCGTGAGCACCGAGACCGCCGGCAAGAACGTCCCATCTGGCGTGCCGAGGCGGCGGAGCCTGCACATGCTGGCCGGCGCCCGGGCCGAAATGCTGGCCGGGCTGATCCTGCCGCCCGGCCATGAGCGGGTGCTCGACGTGGTGGCCCTGATCTGGGTGGACGGCGTCGAGGCCGGGATGCAGATGATCGAGCAGCCACCCGCCATCGGATTGACCGATGACCTGGCGGCGTCCCTCTACTACGAGCTGGAGGGCGCCGGGTTCTGCAGTGAATACGACGAGTTTCCCGAGTTGGACGACCCCGACTTTCAGGATCTGGCGTATGGAAGGGTCGCCAAGCTCGCCAAGATGACCCAGCCGATCGGTCACCCCGAGGTCACCTGGGCCATCGTCGAGATTTGGACCGACGGCGTGGCGGCCGCCCTTCGGGTGGCACGGGATCGAGTTCAGCGCTCGGCCTGATCTCGCTGGTCTTTCGATGGCGGTGACCCGCGGCGCCCGGCTTCGCCGCGCTTGCGATCACCGCGTTAGGCTCAGTCACCGTGCAACCGATCCATGTGGCCCCCAGCGTCCCCGCCCGAATGGTGGTGCTGGCTTCGGGCACCGGGTCGCTGCTCGAGTCGTTGCTGGCAGCAGCGGTAGGCGACTACCCCGCGCGGGTGGTCGCCGTCGGCACCGACCGGGACTGCCGTGCGGTGGAGGTGGCCGCGGCGGCGGGGTTACCGGTGTTCACCGTCCGGGTGGGTGACTACCCGAACCGGGCGGCGTGGGACCTGGCGCTGACCGAGGCCACCGCGGCCCACAGTCCGGACCTGGTGGTCTCGGCGGGCTTCATGAAGATCCTGGGATCGCACTTCCTGTCCCGGTTTCTGGGGCGCACCGTCAACACCCATCCGGCGCTGCTGCCCTCCTTTCCGGGAGCGCACGCGGTGCCCGAGGCGTTGGCCTACGGGGTCAAGGTCACCGGCTGCACGGTTCACCTGGTGGACGCCGGAACCGACACCGGCCCCGTGCTGGCCCAGGAACCCGTCGCCGTGCTCGACGGCGACGACGAAGAGTCCTTGCATGAACGCATCAAGAAAGTGGAGCGCAAGCTCCTGGTTGACGTGCTGGCCGCATTGGCGACCGGCGGCGTGACCTGGAACGGACGAAAGGCAACCCTAGGATGACCGACGGCAAGCGACCGATTCGTCGGGCGTTGATCAGCGTCTACGACAAGACCGGACTGGTTGACCTGGCCGCCGGGCTGCACGCCGCCGGCGTGGATATTGTCTCCACCGGATCGACCGCCAAGTCGATTGCGGCCAAGGGTATTCCGGTGACGCCGGTGGAGCAGGTGACCGGCTTCCCGGAGGTGCTCGACGGCCGCGTCAAGACTCTGCACCCCCGGGTGCACGCCGGGCTGCTGGCCGACCTGCGCAAGTCCGAGCATGCCGCGGCGCTCGATGAGCTGGAGATCGCAGCGTTCGAGCTGGTGGTGGTCAACCTGTACCCGTTCAGCGAGACCGTGGATTCCGGTGCCGGCGAGGACGAATGCGTCGAGCAGATCGACATCGGCGGGCCCTCGATGATCCGGGCGGCCGCCAAGAACCACCCCAGCGTCGCCGTGGTGGTCGATCCGCTCGGCTACGACGGTGTGCTGGCCGCGGTCAACGCCGGCGGCTTCACCCTCCAAGAGCGGAAGCGCTTGGCCTCCCTGGCATTTCGGCACACCGCCGAATACGACGTCGCGGTCGCCAGCTGGATGTCGTCGACGCTGGCACCCTTCGAACAGGCCGGAGAGCCGCGCCAAGCGCTGCCGGAATGGTACGGGCACACCTACCGCCGCGCCGCACAGCTGCGCTACGGCGAGAACCCGCACCAGCAGGCTGCTCTCTACTGTGACGCCGGCGCATGGCCGGGCTTGGCCCAGGCTGAGCAGCTGCACGGAAAAGAGATGTCCTACAACAACTTCACCGATGCAGATGCCGCGTGGCGGGCGGCGTTCGATCACGAAGAGACGTGCGTGGCCATCATCAAGCACGCCAACCCGTGCGGCATCGCGGTCTCGGCAACCTCGGTGGCCGATGCCCACCGCAAGGCGCACGAATGCGACCCGTTGAGCGCGTTCGGCGGGGTGATCGCGGCCAACACCGAGGTCAGCGTGGAGATGGCGGAGTACGTCAGCACCATCTTCACCGAGGTGATCGTGGCGCCGGCCTACGAAGCCGGTGCCGTCGAGATCTTGTCGCGCAAGAAGAACATCCGGGTGCTGTTGGCCTCCGAGCCACTGCGCGGCGGCACCGAATGGCGCCAGATCAGCGGTGGGCTGCTGATGCAGAGCCGCGACGGCCTCGACGCGCCGGGCGACAACCCGGCGAACTGGATGCTGGCCACTGGGGCACCGGCCGATCCGGCCACGCTGGCCGATCTGGTCTTCGCCTGGCGGGCCTGCCGTGCGGTCAAATCCAACGCGATCGTGGTCGCGGGCGACGGTGCCACCATCGGCGTGGGCATGGGCCAGGTCAACCGGGTCGACGCGGCCCGGCTGGCGGTGGAGCGCGGTGGCGAGCGGGTGGCCGGTGCGGTGGCTGCCTCCGACGCGTTCTTCCCGTTCCCTGACGGGCTGCAGACGCTGACCGCGGCCGGGGTGAAGGCGATCGTGCACCCGGGCGGCTCGGTGCGCGACGACGAGGTGACCGCGGCGGCGGCCGAGGCCGGGATCACGTTGTATCTGACCGGGGCGCGGCACTTCGCGCACTAACCCTTGACATAAAGATTGTCAGCGCTCACTATCTAACTCAACGTCGAAGTTGGGAGACCTCGTGGGCTATGACCTGATCATCCGCAACGGACTGTGGTTCGACGGCCTGGGCAACGCCCCCCAGGCCCGCACCCTGGGCATCCGCGACGGTGTCGCCCCCGACATCGCCGCGGGGGAGCTGGATGAGACCGGCTGCCCGGAGGTGATCGACGCCGCCGGCAAGTGGGTGCTCCCGGGCTTCATCGACGTGCACACCCACTACGACGCCGAGGTGCTGCTGGACCCGGGCCTGCGGGAATCGGTGCGCCACGGCGTCACCACGGTGCTGCTGGGCAACTGCTCACTGTCGACGGTGTACGCCGAGTCCGAGGACGCCGCCGACCTGTTCAGCCGGGTCGAGGCGGTCCCGCGCCAGTTCGTGCTGGACGCGCTGCAGTCCAAGAAGACCTGGTCCACGCCCGCCGAGTACGTGCGCGCCCTCGAGGAGTTGCCGCTCGGACCCAACATCAGCTCCATGCTCGGCCACTCGGATCTGCGGACCGCGGTGCTCGGCTTGGACCGCGCCACCACCGAGGGCGTCGTCCCGACCGATGCCGAGCTGGAGAAGATGGCCGCCCTGCTCGATCAGGGCCTCGACGCCGGCCTGTTAGGCATGTCCGGGATGGACGCCCCCATCGACAAACTCGACGGCGACCGGTTCCGGTCCCGGGCGCTGCCGTCAACGTTCGCCACCTGGCGGGTGCGTCGGCGATTGCTCAAGGTGCTGCGCATGCGCGGTCGGATGCTGCAGTGCGCACCCGTCGTCCGGAACCCGGTGACGGCCTTGAATTTCTTCCTGACCAGCAGCGGCATGTTCGGCCGGCGGCGCGGGGTCCGGATGAGCCTGCTGGTCTCCGCGGACGCCAAGTCGGCGCCGGGCGCGGTCCGGGTCTTCGGTCCGGGAGCTCGACTGCTCAACGCCGTGCTCGGCTCCAGCGTGCGGTTCCAGCACCTGCCGGTGCCGTTCGAGTTGTATTCCGACGGAATCGATCTGCCGGTATTCGAGGAATTCGGAGCGGGAACCGCCGCGCTGCACCTGCGCGACCAGTTGGAGCGCAACGCGCTGCTGGCCGACACCGAATACCGCCGCTGGTTCCGCAAGGCCTTCGACCGCAAGAAGCTGGGTCCGTCCTTGTGGCACCGCGACTTCCACGACGCGGTGATCGTCGAATGCCCCGATGCCGGCCTGGTCGGCAAGAGCTTCGGGCAGATCGCCCAGGAGCGCGGGCTGCACCCGCTGGATGCGTTCCTCGATGTGCTGGTGGACAACGGCGAACGCAACGTCCGCTGGACCACGATCGTGGCCAATCACCGGCCCAAGCAGCTGGACAAGTTGGCCAATGAACCGGTGATCCACATGGGGTTCTCCGATGCCGGGGCGCACCTGCGCAACATGGCCTTCTACAACTTCTCGCTGCGCCTGCTCAAGCGCGTCCGCGACGCGGAGGCGGCCGGGCGGCCGTTCATGAGCGTCCAGCGGGCGGTGTACCGGCTGACCTCCGAGGTTGCCGACTGGTTCGGGTTCGACGCCGGCACCCTGCGCCAAGGCGACCGCGCGGACTTCGTGGTGATCGACCCGGCGGGCCTGACCGACGCCGTCGACGGCTACCACGAGGAGAAGGTGCCGTTCTACGGCGACCTGAGCCGGATGGTCAACCGCAACGACGACGCGGTGGTCGCAACCGGCGTGGGCGGCACCGTGGTGTTCCGGGGCGGGCAGTTCTGCGACGGCTACGGCACCACCGTGAAGTCCGGCCGTTTCCTGCGTGCCGGATCCCGCGAGCTGCAATCGGTCTAGCGCATGGCCAGAACCCAGCAAGAGCGCCGCGAAACCACTGTCGCCGCACTGCTCGACGCCAGCATCGCCACCATCGCCGAGATCGGCTACGCCCGGGCGTCGGCCAAGGTGATCGCCGCGCGCGCCGGGGTCTCCGACGGGGCGCTATTCCGCCACTTCGGCACGATGGGCGACTTCATGGCGGCCACCGCCCAGGAGGTGCTGCGACGTCAGCTGGAACTGATCGCGAAGCAAGTGGCGGAGATTCCGGCCGGCGACTCGACGCTGGAAGCGGTCTTGACCCTGCTGCGTGATCTGACGGCGAACTCCAACAACGCGGTGGTCTACGAGCTGCTGATCGCCGCCCGCACTGACGAGAAGCTACGGACCACGCTGGCCGAGGTGTTGGACGAATACGGTGCCAAGATCTATGACACCGCCCGTGGATTTCCCGGTGCCGACGCATTTCCCGAGGAGCTGTTCCCCAACGTGGTTGCGCTGCTGACCAACACCTTCGACGGCGCGGCAATCGTGCGCGCCGTGCTGCCGCAGCCCGAGATCGAGGCCAACCGTATTCCGCTGCTGTTGGCTTTGCTGCAGGGGCAGAGCTAGGTGTTGTGGGACGGCAGGTTGTTGACGTCCGGCCTTGCACAGTCGCCCCAGGAGTGTCCCCGATTAGTTGCTTCGTAGGACAGTGGTTGAGTCGACGTCGACTCGGTTGCCGTGAGAGTCGGTCGGGCGCAGTTGGGCTAGAGGGAGGCCGCTCTCGTCCACCAGAACGGAATGCGCTTCGTTTTCGGCGAACGCGTGGCGCTCGCCCCACTGACGCATGGCCACGATGACGGTCAAGAGGTCGCGGCCCGCATAGGTGAGTACATAGATCTGGCGGCGTCCGGATATTGCCGTCTCTCGCTTGAGGATGCCGTGATCGACGAGGCGACGAAGCCGGTCGGTGAGGATGTTGCGCGCGACCCCGGTGCGACGCTGGAAGTCGGTAAATGACCGCGCGCTGTCCATCGCGTCGCGAATGATCAGCAGGCTCCACCGGTCTCCGACGAGGTCGAGCGTCCGCGCGACTGGGCATGTGGGGTCGGTCCAGGTCACGTCGTCAACGTGCACGACTGGCTTCATCACGGCTCCCGATGAGTTGCAGATTGCAACCATTCTGCCATAATCCAAACAGTTGCAAATTGCTACTGTTTGGAGAAGGTGTGGGACTCATGCATGGCCGAAGGATGATCCTGCTCGCGATGGTCTGCTCCGTCGCCGTCGCGACGATCTACGTCGCCCAGCCCCTGCTCGCGCAGATCGGGCGAGACTTGGGAGTGCCCGAGTCTGACCTGGGATGGATCGTGGCAGCTGGACAGATCGGCTACCTGGTCGGCTTGGCCTTCCTCGTCCCCTTGGGAGACATGCTGGACCGGCGCAAGCTGATCGGGGGCCAACTCCTCCTCGCCGCGGTCGGCATGCTGGTGGCCGCAGTCGCTCCTGGGCTGTGGCTTCTGCTCATCGGTCTCGCCGTAACGGGTCTGTTCGCCGTCGTCGTACAGACCACCGTCGTATTCGCTGCCGACCTATCGACGCCTACGGAGCGTGGTCGCACGCTCGGAATCGTCACGTCCGGTGTCATCATCGGAATCCTGGGAGCCCGCACACTGGCGGGGATCCTCGCCGACCTGTGGGGATGGCGAAGCGTCTATGTCGCGCTCATGCTGCTGCTCGTCGTGCTCTCGATCGTGGTGCTGAAGCAGCTGCCAGCAGACCACCGGTCGAATCGTAGGACCTACGGCGACGTGCTGACCTGGCTCGGGCGCCTCTTCCGCGAGCCGTTATTCATCTCGCGCGGGCTGATCGCGTTCTTCCTCTTCGCTTCCTTCGGCACGCTCTGGAGCGGACTCGCGCTACCACTTGCTGCCGAACCGTGGCAGCTGAGCACGGCCCAAATCGGCATGTTCGGAATCGCCGGGCTCGCTGGCGCACTGGGAGCTGCACGGGCAGGCCGATGGGCGGACACCGGCAGAGCCAACCCCGTGACCGGTACTGCACTCGCACTGCTGGCACTGTCCTGGGTCGCGTCCGGGCAGGCGACCTGGTCACTCTGGCTAGTGATCGTCGGTGTCATCGTCCTGGACTTCGCGGTCCAGGGCGCGCACGTCAGCAACCAGGCTCTTCTTACCGCTGCCTACTCGGACCAGACCAGCAGCGCCATCGGTGGCTATATGATCTTCTACTCGCTCGGCTCCGCCCTCGGCGCGACCGCCACCACCACGATCTACTCCATTTCAGGGTGGGCGGGATCTGCTGTTCTCGGTGCAAGTTTTGCGCTCTGTGGACTGCTCACCTGGACGCTCGGCCGGCGCACGGTCACGAGAACGCGACGTGACGCTGCCGGTCACAGATCAGTTCGCGCGGCGCGACGCAGAAGGAAGGCTGAGGATGACTCATCCGAACGCGCCGCTGTCGATCGAGGGCCGACGACGATTGATCGAGCGCTGCATCCGCTGACCCGCGGCTATAGACGAGAGCCGCGCCGAGGCATGTTCACCAGCGTGTTGGGAGAGGGTCGGTGAACCGCTGGTAGTGGCCGGCGGTTTTGAATTGTTCAACGGCACTGTGTGATTCGCCGTGCCAGCGGATGTGGGGGACAACCTCGGTGGCCGCTCGGGCGCCGTCGGTCAGATGCCCGGTCGGTACCTCCTCGGTCGTGTGGGCGGGGCGCAGGTAGGGGTGGGCCAGTCGGGGGCCGAAGACGATCAGATTGTGAGTTCCCGGGAGTGCGGCCGAGGGGACGATCATGGCCGGCGCACCCGACTGGCGGACGGTGTCGGCGAGGTGTTGGGTGGGCGCGTAGTCCTCACCGACGAGCTCGTCGGGGGTGATGTCGTGATCGGTGCAGTTGGCGAAGTCGATCGCCACCACACCGGGTACGTCGACGACTGCGGCCCACAGGTTGAGCATCAGGTGGTCGGGGTCCCCGTCGGGGCCGATCTGGCGGCGCAGCATTTCGGCGGCAGGGCCGAGCGGGTGCAGGCAGAGATATTGCACGGTGTCTCGGCGCCCGCGGTGGAATCGGCCCGGGCGCGAGCTGGGGAACGCCCACCACGGGGTGTCGTAGGCAGCGTGTCGGAAAACGTGCAGCTTCACGTCGTCATGGCGCGGGCCGCGGTGGCCGCTGAGAGGACCTCGGGGTAGTCGGCCGGGTCAGTGAGCATGTCGATGGGGGCGCGGCCGAGCATAGGGTGCACCCGGGTGAACCAGGCCAGCACGCCCGGTCCCGTGAAGGTGTGGCGCAGCTGGTTGGCGATCTGCGCGACGATGCGGACGCGGGCGGCGTCTATGCCTGCCGGTTGTGCGCCGCCGGGTGCCAGCCAACGCTGTAGCTGGCGGACTGATACCCCGAACAGTTCGGCGGTGGCGGTCTGTGGTGCGTCGATGATGGCCATGGTGGCGGCGAGTACGTCGCTGATGGGGATGTCGTCGCCGTAGGGGCGGCGCTCGACGATGTCGCGTAAGGCCTGGCGGACCTGTTCGAGTGCCAGCCGCACGTCGCGGCGTGCGTCGGTTGGATTGTCGTGGCGCAGGGCTTTTTCGGCACGGAATGCTGCGGACCAGAGTGTGGTGGTCAGGTAGGCGTCGGCGTCGATCGGCCGGGGTGCGCCCAAGCGGTAGTCGAGGCTGTCGATGAGCTCGCCGACCTCGGGTGGCACCTCGGGTGAGGTGGCGAGGAGTTGGGTTGCTGCGTTGACCTGGGCCAGTAGCGGTTCCAGCCCCACTTCTGTCGTATTCATGTCGCTATCATACCGCCATATGTACGCCAATGGGGGCTTCCGCGCGGGCGGTGCATCTCAAATGAGTTGGGTGCGCTTTCGTAAGACGCTGAGCCAGATACGTAGTTCGAGCAGTACTTGTTCGGTGACTTCTTCCTGATTTTCGGAGCGCGCGATCAGCAGGGATGCCTCGCAGAGGGCTCCGTTGAGCATCTGGACGAGCGGTTCGACGGGTCGCTCGTCGAACAGGCCGGCGGTTACGGCTTGTTGCAGTGCGATTCTCAGCATAGCGATGGTGTAGCGGTCTTCGATGGAGCGGAGGCGCTCCCAGCCCAGGATGGACGGCGCGTCCAGCAAGGTAATGCGCTGAACGCCGGGGTCTCGGGACGCCTCCAGGAAGGCTCGCAAACCGGCCTCCAATCCGTCCTGATCGTCCCGCCGGGCAGTGTGGGCGGCGATCGACAGTTCAGCGAGCCGCTGTTGCTCTTGCTCGTAGACGGCCGCGAAGAGCTCCAGTTTGTTCGGGAAGTGGTGATACAGCGCGCCTGTGGTCACCCCGGCATCACGGACTACATCCTCGAGCAACGTTGCGGCATATCCGTTGGTAGCGAACTGATCGCGCGCGGCAGCGATCAGCTTTGTCGTCGTCGCCGCGGTGCGGTCACGTTGGGTGCGAACCATCATCCAAGTTTACATACTTGCCATACGTATTCTGACTATGTTAATACATAGTTATGTTACGTAATATAAGTATGGAAATGCGCCTGACGGACGGTCGCCTTACTCCACAGACCCTTTCGTGGCAGTCGCCCGAATCGCGATCGGTGCTCAGTTGGTGATCGCGGTCTACGGCGCCACCGGTTATACCGGCCAACAAATCGCCCAGACACTGACCGACCGTGGATATCCCGTCATGCTGGCCGGCCGCACACGAGCCGCATTGGAGACGCTGGCCGATCAGCTCGCCGGCCAGGTGAGCGTGCACGTGGCAGCGCTCGACGACCACGATGCGCTAGCGGCGTTGGCAGCTCAAGCATCGGTGATCGTCAACTGTGTGGGCCCGTTCGTTCACAGTTGCCGCCCGATCGCCGAAGCGGCCATCGCTGGCCGGGCCCAATATGTCGATATTTCTGCCGAGCAACTTGGCAGCCGCTGGTGCTACCAGGACGGCAACACTCTCGCCCGCACCGGCGGGGTCGCGCTGCTCCCGTCGTTCGGTTTCTACTCCGTCCTCGCTGACCTACTGGCTGAACGCGCGTGCGCAGACATTGGCCCGATCACCAATGTTCAGGTGGCGTATTGGATCGATGACTGGCGCCCCATCGGCGCGAGCTTGATCTCACGCTTTGAGGCACTCGGCCACCAATGGTTCGAACACGACGGCGGCGGACCGCGTGCCCGTCAACGCTTTCCACGCACCAGCTTCTTCGACTTCCCTCCACCGATCGGGCGCCGACGCGTCGGCCTGTACCCGGTCGCTGAGGTGTTCACCATCCCTTGGCACATTGATGTCGACCGCCTCAGCACTCGACTGACCACCTCAACACTAGGGCCGGCACCGCTGGGACGGTTCCTCCCCGTGATCGCCAACGCAGCAGGCGCTCTGATGCGCACATCGGCTCGGCCTGTCATCGAACGCGGGGTCGCCGCGATGTGGCGGGGGTCGGCCACTGGCATCGCCGAGTCCGATCCCACCCGTTTCATGGTGGCTGTCCACGCCCGTGGGAAAGCCGGAACCGCGCGAGGCTGGGTCCTGGGCCGGGGCATCTACGACATCACCGCACCGATCACCGCCGAGGCCGCCATCCGTGCCAGCCAGCAGGACTTCACCTCCATCGGAACCCTGGCACCAGCCCAAGTCCTGGACCTCGATGACCTCCTGGGCGCACTGGACGGGTTCGACCTCGAACACGGTGCCACCACCAGTGCGCCAGGGGCCAAGCCGTGAGCGACAACACCGCACGGACCGCAAGCAGCTCGCGACTGGTCGAGATCGCGCAACAACTGATCCGGTTCGACACCACCAACCCGCCCGGCAACGAACGAGCCTGCATCGACTACATCGCCGACCTGATTCAGCGCGCCGGCCTTGAACCCCACATCGTCGCCAACGACCCGCAGCGACCCAATCTCGTTGCCCGCCTGGAAGGTCAGCAGTCCGACATCGGCTTGTTGATGCACGGCCACGTCGATGTCGTCCCGACCACGGGTCAGCCATGGGACGTGGCCTCGTTCGAGGCCCGCATCATCGACGATGCCGTTTGGGGGCGCGGTGCCCTCGATATGAGGGGCGGCCTCGCGATGATGCTCGAAGCACTTCTTCGGCTGCGCGACAACAACATACAACCAGCGCACGACATCGTGTTCGCCGCTTTTGTCGATCAGGAAGAGGGCAGCGAATTCGGCGCCACCCACGTCCTGGGCAACCGCCCCGAGCTATTCGACGGGGTGCGCTATGGTTGAACACCTGCGACGCAACTGGAAATGGTCCGCCACCCGAATCACGTTCGAACTCAACAACGCTAGAATCGTGATCAGCCGCCGGACCGTTACCCGCCACCTGGCATCGCTGGGGCTAAACCGGCGACGGTTCATCGATCCCAACGGGGAATACCAACCGGCAGTCACGACCAATCGTCGCCAAACGTCCGGGGCACCACGTCCACCTCGATGTCAAGAAAGTCGGACGGATCCCAGACGGCGGTGGTTAGCGCATCCACGGCCGCGGCAGCGATCACTCCCGCGCAGTGGCCCGACAAAAGGCGAACAGCGCACGCGGAGACTACACATTCCTACACTCCGCCATCGACGGATACTCCCGCCTCGCATACACCGAAGCACTGCCAGATGAAAAGGCAACCACAGCTATCGGTTTCATGCATCGCGCGAGGGTATGGTTCGCCGCACACGGCATCACCCACATCGAATGCATCATCACCGACAACGGTGCCTGCTACCGAGCCGCGGCATTCGATCGGGCGATGCTCGGCGCCCGTCATCAACGAATCACACCGTATACACCGCGTCACAACGGAAAGGTAGAGCGCTACAACCGAATTCTTGCAGAGGAGTTCCTCTACGTGCAGCCCTGGCTGTCAGAACACCAACGCACCGAGGGCCTTGGCGGCCTCTCTCACGAACAACGTCACGAATGTCAAGGCGTCATACCGTCTAGGCGCCGCGAGTCGACTCGGCGCTCGGCTGCGCGTCGGCGGTGACCTGGCTGATGAAGTCGGCGATCTCGGCGACCGCGCGGCGCGCGTCGGGGTTGAAGTCGAAGGTGAGCTGGAACATGTGCAATGCCCGGTCCCAGATCTGAACCCAGTTCGGCACGCCGGCGGCGGTCAGCTTGTCGGCCAGCACGAAGGTGTCGTTGCGCAGCATCTCGTTGTTGCCGACCTGCAGCAGGAACGGTCCCAGCCCGCGCAGCTCCGCCTCCGGCGGCATCACCGGCAGCTCCCGGGTGCCGTTGACGGTGGCGAACACCCGGTAGAGGAACAGGAACGCCATGAAGGGGAAGAACGGGTCGCGGTGGGTGCGTGCGGCCTGCCGTTTGATCTCCATGTCCGACGAGGTCAGCGGTGACATCAACACCTGACCAGCCGGCGCCGGCAGCCCGGCGTCGCGCGCAGCGAGCGCGGTGTTCACCGCCATCAGTCCGCCGGCCGAATCTCCCGCGACCACAATGTGATCCGCGGCGAATCCAGCGTCCAGAACGCGGCGGTAGGCGCACAGACCGTCGGCGACGGCCTCGTCGATGCCGGCTAGGGGTGCCAAGCGGTAGCCGACATTAAAAACCTTCGCGCCGGTGACCGCCGAGAGCTTGCTGGCAAACCGGCGGTGCGAATTGAGGCCCAGCGTCACCAGTGCCGAACCGTGGAAGTAGACGATCACCCGGTTCGAATCGCGAGCGTTCGGTGCCACCACCCACTCCGCCGGGCAGTCGGGCAACCGCTCCGGTGTCACCTCGGTGCCCGGCAGCGCCCGGATGTAGCGCATCGGTTGGTCGATCAGGTCCAGGCGTGCCCGCTGCAAGCCGGCGGGCCAGAACCTGTTGACGACCATGCCGACCAGCGTCAGCACGGCGATCGAGGTGCGCAAAAAGATCGCCGCGGCCGCAGCCAGCAGTCGGGCCTGCCAGGACGCCGGACCGAAATACGTCTGCGCCGGTCGTTCACGCCATTCCGGAAAGTTCACAGTACCCAGGGTATCGGGTATTGGGTGGCCGGATAAACCGGGACATCGTGACGGACCATCACGCCCGCCGTAGCGTGGAGTGGTGACCGTGCTCAATGCCCCGGACGATCTGCCCAAGACTCTCGGTGAGCTGCGTGCTGCCGGCCACCGTGAGAGGGGGGTCAAACAGGAGATCGCCGAGAACCTGCTGGCTCGGCTGGCCGACGGTGACGACGCCGCAGCCATCTGGCCCGGCATCTTCGGGTTCGAGGACAGCGTGCTGCCGCAACTCGAGCGCGCGCTGATCGCCGGTCACGACATTGTGCTGCTCGGCGAGCGCGGGCAGGGCAAGACCCGGCTGTTGCGCGCGTTGACCGGATTGCTCGACGAATGGACCCCGGTGATCGCCGGCGCCGAGCTCGGTGAGCACCCGTATTCGCCGATCACGCCCGAGTCGATTCGCCGGGCCGCCGAGCTCGGCGATGACCTGCCGGTGGCCTGGCGGCACCGCAGTGAGCGCTACACCGAGAAACTGGCCACCCCCGACACCAGCGTCGCCGACCTGGTCGGCGACATCGACCCGATCAAGGTCGCCGAAGGCCGCAGCCTGGGTGACCCCGAGACCATCGCCTACGGGCTGATCCCGCGGGCGCACCGCGGCGTGGTCGCCGTCAACGAACTGCCCGACCTCGCCGAGCGCATCCAGGTGGCGATGCTCAACGTGATGGAGGAACGCGACATCCAGGTGCGCGGCTACACGCTGCGGCTGCCGCTGGACGTGCTGGTGGTCGCCAGCGCCAACCCGGAGGACTACACCAACCGCGGCCGCATCATCACGCCACTCAAGGACCGCTTCGGCGCCGAGATCCGCACTCACTACCCGCTGGAACTGGACGCCGAGGTCGGCGTGATCGCCCAAGAGGCCCACCTGAGCGCGCAGGTGCCCGACTACCTGCTGGCGGTGCTGGCCCGATTCGCCCGCTACCTGCGCGAGTCTCGCTCGGTGGATCAGCGCTCCGGCGTCTCGGCGCGCTTCGCGATCGCCGCCGCGGAGGCGGTGGGGGGCTCGGCGCGCCGCCGCGGCGCGGTGCTGGGCGAAACCGACCCGGTGGCCCGGGTGGTGGACCTGAGCACGATCGTCGACGTGCTGCGCGGCAAGCTGGAATTCGAATCCGGCGAGGAGGGCCGCGAGCAGGCCGTGCTGGAGCACCTGCTGCGCCGCGCCACCGCTGATACCGCATCGCGGGCACTGGGCGGGATCGACGTCGGCCCGCTGGTGGCGGCGGTCGAGAACGCGACGGTGACGACGGGTGAGCGGATCTCGGCCAAGGCGGTGCTGGCGGCGCTGCCGGATCTGCCGGTGATCGATGCTGTCGCGCAGCGCCTGGGTGCGGAATCCGACGGCGAACGCGCCGCGGCACTCGAGTTGGCTTTGGAAGCACTGTATTTGGCCAAGCGCATCGACAAGACCTCTGATGAGGGTGAAACCGTCTATGGCTAAGAGCCACCCCTTTCGAGCCTCACGGTATTCGGCCTACAGCGGTGGGCCGGATCCGTTGGCGCCGCCGGTCGATCTGGCCGAGGCGCTGGAGGAGATCGGGCGCGACGTCATGGAGGGGACGTCACCGCGGCGAGCGCTGCAAGAGTTGCTGCGCCGCGGCACCAGGAATCTGACCGGAGCTGACCAGTTGGCCGCCGAGGCGCAACGACGGCGTCGGGAATTGCTGCGCCGCAACAACTTGGACGGAACCCTGGCCGAGGTCAAAAAACTGCTCGACGAGGCCGTGCTGGCCGAACGCAAAGAGCTGGCCCGAGCGCTCGACGACGATGCCCGCTTCGCCGAGATGCAGATCGAGGGGCTGTCGCCGTCACCGGCCAAAGCGGTGCAGGAGCTGTCCGACTACAACTGGCGCAGTAGCGAGGCCCGCGAATCCTACGAGAAGATCAAGGACCTGCTCGGCCGCGAGATGCTCGACCAGCGGTTCTCCGGCATGAAGCAGGCGCTGGAAGGCGCCACCGACGCCGACCGGCAACGGGTCAGCGACATGCTCGACGATCTCAACGACCTGTTGGACAAGCACTCTCGGGGCGAAGACACCCCGCAGGACTTCCAGCAGTTCATGGACAAACACGGCGAGTTCTTCCCGGAGAACCCGCGCAACGTCGAGGAGTTGCTGGATTCGCTGGCCCAGCGGGCGGCCGCCGCGCAGCGCTTCCGTAACAGCCTGAGCGCCGAGCAGCGTGCCGAGCTGGATGCGTTGGCCGAGCAGGCGTTCGGGTCCCCGGCCTTGCAGCAGGCGCTGGGGCGTCTGGACGCGCATCTGCAGGCGGCGCGTCCGGGCGAGGACTGGACCGGGTCGTCGGAGTTCTCCGGCAACAACCCGCTCGGGATGGGGGAGGGCGCCCAGGCCTTGGCCGATATCGCCGAGCTCGAGCAGCTGGCCGAGCAGCTGTCGCAGGCGTATCCGGGCGCGAGCATGGACGACGTCGACCTGGACGCACTGGCCCGCCAACTCGGCGACCAGGCCGCTGTCGATGCGCGTACGTTGGCCGAGCTGGAACGTGCGCTGCTCAACCAGGGGTTCCTGGACCGCAGCTCCGACGGGCAGTGGCGGCTGTCGCCCAAGGCGATGCGCCGGCTCGGCGAAACTGCGCTACGCGATGTGGCGCGGCAACTTTCGGGGCGCCGCGGCGAACGCGACCACCGTCGGGCCGGGGCTGCCGGCGAGCTGACCGGGGCGACCCGGCCGTGGCAGTTCGGCGACACCGAACCGTGGAACGTCACCCGCACCCTGACCAACACGGTGCTGCGGCAAGTCGCCGGCGGTTCAGCGAGGCTCGACGGAGGAGAGGCGAAGCTGGGACCGCCGCATGGGCGCAGCACCGGGCTCGGTCGCGTCTCCCGCGGTCGACTCTCGATCAGCGTGGACGACGTGGAGGTCTCCGAGACCGAGACCCGCACCCAGTCCGCCGTTGCGCTGCTGGTGGACACGTCGTTCTCGATGGTGATGGACAACCGCTGGTTGCCGATGAAGCGCACCGCGCTGGCGTTGAACCACCTGATCAGCACCCGGTTCCGTTCAGATGCGTTGCAGATCATCGCCTTCGGACGTTATG
Organism: uncultured Mycolicibacter sp.; assembly: GCA_964292075.1. Classification (GTDB taxonomy): domain Bacteria; phylum Actinomycetota; class Actinomycetes; order Mycobacteriales; family Mycobacteriaceae; genus Mycobacterium. The sequence continues at coordinate 33,758 of CAXYUC010000001.1, read as the reverse complement.
CCCGCACCGTCACCGCTGCCGAGCTGACGGGCCTGGAAGGCGTCTACGAGCAGGGCACCAATCTGCACCATGCGCTGGCGCTGGCCAGCCGGCACCTGCGTCGCCACCCCAACGCCCAGCCGGTGGTGCTGGTGGTCACCGATGGGGAGCCGACGGCGCACTTGGAGGACTATCGCGGTGACGGCGCATCGGTGTTCTTTGACTACCCGCCGCACCCGCGGACCATCGCCCACACCGTCAAGGGTTTCGACGACGTGGCCCGGCTCGGGGCGCAGGTGACCATCTTCCGGCTGGGCGATGATCCCGGGCTGGCCCGGTTCATCGACCAGGTGGCGCGCCGCGTTCAGGGCCGAGTGGTGGTACCCGAACTCGACGGGCTGGGGGCGGCGGTGGTCGGCGACTACCTGAGGTCACGGCGGCGTTAAAGCGCGCTAGGGCTTACCGCGACAGCAGTCGGCGCTTTTGTGCGGCGAACTCCTCGCCGGTCAGATATCCGGCGTCGTGCAGTTCGCCGAGTTCACGAATCCCGGCCGCCAGCTCCACCACCGAGGTCAGCGGAGAATGCGCCGCCGCCACCGCTGTCTGTTCCGCCGAATCCGACGACGGCTTGCCCGATCCTGCGGACGCCGTGGCGGCAACCGCCTTCCCGGACTCCGAGCGGCGCTGGTTCATCACGCCGGCCAACGCGCTGCCGCCCATACCGGCCAGAGCCATCTGGCCGAACGCGGTGCCCAACCCGGCCGGCGACGTGGCGGGTAGCGCGGCGCCGAGCGGCGTGGAGAAGCTGGCGTGGCGGATCTCGGGGGCCAGCTCGGCCCAACTGATCGGCGTCGAGAGCGTCCCGAGCGGGAACGCCTCGCCCATGGCGACCACGACCGCTTCGTGGGGAACTCGGAGGTTTTCGATCGACGGCAGTTCCTCGTGCACCCCCAATTGGTCCATAGCGTTCAAGATGCGTTGCTGGCCGGCGCGGAGCACATCCTGGGTGTCGAAGATCTCTTGAGAATCCTGTTCCGCGAAATGCATTGCCGCGCCGGCCAGGAAGACGCCGAGGATCGACAACGGTAGGGCAACGCCCACGCCGAGCTCGTCGGCAATAATCCCCAGCCAGTCAAAGGGCCCGCTCGGGATTTCGGCCGGCGCCGGCAGGGCCGTCAACGGCGATGACGCGTCGGCTGAGCCCGGGCCAGACAGCGTCGATGCCAACCGCGACGACACCGTCTGGGCGATGTTTCCGGTGGGGTCACCCGACGCGCCGTTCTGGCCCAACGGTCCAGCGGGGTTGGCGGTCTGCGGCGGCGGCGCGAACGGCTCCAGTTCGGAAGCGGTCGCCGACAGGGCCGAGTAGGAGTACATCGCGGTGGCGTCCTGTGCCCACATTTCGCCGTACTGGGCTTCGGTGGCAGCGATCGCCGCGGCATTCTGGCCCAGCACATTGGTGGCTAACAACGTCAACAACTGCGCACGGTTGGCGGCGATGACCGGCGGGGGCACCGTCAAAGCAAACGCGGCCTCGTAAGCGGCCACCGCGGCTTTGGCTTGCAGGGCAGTCTTTTCAGCCTGAATCGCGGTGGTGTTCAACCACGCCACGAACGGGGTGGCTGCGGCCGTCATCGCCGCCGAGGATGGGCCCGACCATGCCGCGCTGGTCAACTCGGCGACCACCGATTCGTAACCTGCTGCCGCCGTGTGTAGTTCGGCCGCAAGCCCGTTCCAGGCAGTTGCTGCGGCGAGCATCGGCCCCGAGCCGGCGCCGAGGTACATGAGACCGGAGTTGACTTCCGGCGGCAACGCAGCGAAATTCATTTGCAGTGCACGCCGGCAGCGTGACGCCGCGCTCGGGTGGAGCGGTCCATTGCAGTTGCATCCCTCCGGTCACGGGTCGGTGGTGGTGTGATCCGTCGATCTAACTTGCCCGGCGCTCCACTAGGGGGCTCGACACTCCGGGGTGGCAAACACCTCGACCATGGCGTCAAAGCCGACGATGCGCTGGGCGTACCACCATTCTCCGAGCCAGAACCGGTGACTCGCCATGGTGTTTGACACCCATTCGCGTGTCACGGCAACCCGTATGGACATTGTGTGTCGCGCAGACCAGGGTGGTGGTATGAGCCGTTGGACTGGGCTCGTCGACCGATTTCGGCGACGGGCGAGCGCGCCCGCGCGGGGGTTGTTTCGGCGCGTCGTCCTGATCAACGGCTTGGTCTTCACCTTTGGCACCCTGGTGCTGGCCATGTCGCCGGCCACCGTGTCCGGGCCCGTCCGATTGGCCGAGATCCCGGTGCTGGTCATCGGGCTGGCAGTCGTGGTGAGCGCCAATGCCCTGCTGCTGCGGTCAAGCCTGGCCCCGCTGGACCGGCACGCCCCGTCCACGCGGCGGGGTGATCTGTTCCCCCCCCCCCTCCCCGGCGAGGATGCCGGGGAGGGGGGGCATGACCCCCCCCAAGCGTCGTTCAACGCCATGCTGGACCGGCTGGAAACCGAACGCGCCTCCTCGAGTGCCTTGGTGCTGGTTGCGCAGGAGAACGAGCGGCAGCGGATCGCCAGAGAGTTGCACGACGAGATCGGCCAAACCCTCACCGTCGCCCTGCTCACCCTCAAACGAGCCGTTGACGCCGCGCCGGAAGGAATACGCGGTGACCTCGCGGATGCGCAGGAAATCGTGCGGGCCAGTCTCGACGAAGTGCGCGGTATTGCGCGACGGCTGCGCCCAGATGCCTTGGAAGACCTCGGCCTACCGAGCGCCCTGCAGGCACTGTGCAACCAGTTCACCCAGGCCAGCGGCATCGACGTCGTCAAAGACATTGGCCCGCAGGCAGAACGGCTGAATCCCAACGTGGAGTTGGTGTGCTATCGCATCGTGCAGGAGAGCTTGACCAACATCGCCCGGCATTCCGGTGCGCAGAAAGTGTGGCTGGATTTGCATGTCGATGCAGCGGGGGAGCTGACCCTGCGGATCTCCGATGACGGCACGGGCGGGCTGAGCGTGGAAGGTGCGGGAATCACCGGAATGCGCGAGCGCGCACTGCTGGTGCACGGCACCCTGACCATCACCTCGTCGGCCGACCAAGGCACCGAAATCCGGCTGGTAGTGCCGGACCGATCGGGGGCGGGACGGTCATGATGCCGACGCAACCGGCACGCATCCTGCTGGCCGACGATCACGCCCTGATGCGCAGTGGCCTGCGGATGATCCTGGACGCCGAGCCCGACCTGTCCGTCGTCGCCGAGGCCGCCGACGGTGCCGAGGCACTCGCAGCGTTGCAGGAAACTCCTGTCGACCTAGCCATTCTGGACATCGCGATGCCGCGGATGACGGGATTGCAGGCCGCCCGCGAAATCAACCGCAACCATCCCCACGTGCGGGTGCTGATGCTGTCGATGCACGACAACGAGCAGTACTTCTTCGAAGCCCTCAAGGCCGGCGCGTCGGGCTACGTCTTGAAGTCGGTCGCCGACCGCGACCTGCTCGAGGCATGCCGGGCGACGATTCGCGGTGAGCCGTTTCTGTACGCCGGGGCGGTGACCGCGCTGATTCGGGATTACCTGCATCGGGCGCGGCACGGCAACACGTTGCCGGAAACCATCCTCACACCGCGTGAGGAGGAAGTCCTCAAGTTGATCGCCGAGGGCTTCTCGGCGCGGGAGATCGCCAAGACCCTCGGCATCAGCGCCAAGACAGTCGACCGACACCGGACCAACACGCTGCAGAAATTGGGTCTGCGTGACCGCCTGGCGCTCACCCGGTATGCAATCAGGACCGGGTTGATCGAGCCGTAAGTCACCCCCAGCCGTAGCGGCGTTCGTAAGGGCGGCGGAGCCGGGCGCAGCGGGACGCCGCCATTGGCTATGGGTGTTTCACCCCCCGCCGAATGGGGGTTGTATTCCATGGCGCGCTGCCGCCGCACCACACAGACTGGTTTCAGTGGTGGTGGAGATGTGTGCGGACGTGTTCTGAGCGCGTCCGTGGTCTCCTCGCGATTGCTGCCACGACTGAACGCATCGACTTAAACGAAACGGCCCGTGGAGCGTGATGCTGGCGATACTGCTTGCCCATGTTGTTGGCACGGCTGCTGCACCCGTGTTGGTGCGCAGGTGGGGCAGGGCGGCGTTCTATCCGCTGGGATCGATCCCGCTGGTATCGCTGGGTTGGGTGGTGGCGAACTGGCCGGCCGGTCCGGCCGACGACCATCGCGTCACCGTGCCCTGGGTGCCCGGACTGTCGATGGACATTGCGCTGCGGTTCGACTCGCTGAGCGCGATCATGTGCGTGCTGGCCTTGGGGATCGGCGCCCTGGTCTTGTTCTACTGCGCCGCATACTTCCGCCCCGTCGGGGCGCACGCCGAAATCGACCCGCGGCTGCCCAGCTTCGCCGCGAAGATGGTCGGATTCGCCGGAGCGATGTTCGGGCTGATGGTCGCCGACAACGCGTTGGTGCTCTACGTGTTCTGGGAAATGACGACGGTGTTGTCGTTCCTGCTGATCGGTCACTACGCCGAACGTGCCGCCAATCGCCGCGCCGCCACCCAGGCATTGCTGGTGACCACCGCCGGCGGGTTAGCCATGCTGGTCGGCATCATCGTGCTGGGCAATGCCGCCGGCACGTACCTGCTGTCGGAGCTGGTGGCCCATCCGCCGTCGGGGACCGTCGTCACTGTCGGGGTGCTGCTGATCCTGGTCGGTGCGCTCAGCAAGTCGGCGATCGTGCCGCTGCACTTCTGGCTGCCCGGCGCCATGGCGGCACCGACACCGGTCAGTGCTTACCTGCACGCCGCGGCGATGGTCAAGGCCGGGATCTACCTGGTGGCCAGGCTGGCGCCGGGGTTCGCCGATTCGCCCGGGTGGCGGCCGATGCTGGTGATGCTCGGCCTGACCACGGCGCTGTTGGCCGGATGGCGGGCAGTGCGCGAGTACGACCTGAAACTGCTGCTGGCCTATAGCACCGTCAGCCAGTTGGGTCTGATGATCGTGCTGGTCGGGGCCGGTACCGGCGATCTCATGCTGGCCGGGTTGACTGCCATGTGCGCGCATGCGGCAGCCAAGGCCACGCTGTTCATGGTGGTCGGGATCATCGACCATGCCACCGGCACCCGCGACCTGCGCGAACTGGCCGGGTTGGGACGCCGTTGCCCGGGGCTGTTCGTGATCGCCGCCGCGGCCGCCGCCAGCATGGCCGGAGTGCCGCCGTTTGTGGGCTTCATCGCCAAGGAGACCATCTTCGGGGCCGAGGCACAGTCCCCGGTCCTGGGTTCTGCCGGTCCGTACGTGCTGGCCGCCGGCGTCCTCGCCTCGATGTTCACCGTGATCTACAGCGTGCGCTTCGTGTGGGGCGGGTTCGCCAGCAAGGGCCGGTCCGTGCCGAGTGCGGCTGTGGCGGGACTGCACCGCCCCGACGCGGCGTTCCTGGCGCCGCCGGCGGTGCTGGCCGGCGCCAGCCTGGCCTTGGGGTTGTGCGCGCTGACCCTCGACACCGTGTTGCGCAGCTACGCCGACACCATGCCCGGCGGAACCGGCTATCACCTGGCGCTGTGGCACGGTGTGGGGCTGCCGGTGTTGCTGTCGGGGTTGGTCTTGGTGTTCGGCGCCAGTGTGTTCGCGGCCCGCGGCCCGCTGGGTCTGTCCCGGCTGCGCCGGCTGCCAATGGGCAAGGCCGACCGGATTTATGACGACGTGCTGCGGCTGCTCGATGTGGCGGCGGTGCGGCTGACCGGCATCACCCAGCGCGGCTCCCTGCCGGTCAACCAGGGGATGATCTTCGCGACGCTGGTGGTGCTCCCGCTGACGGCGCTGGCATTGGGCGCGCGCAACCACGTCGAGCTGGACCTGTGGGATAACCCGCTGCAGTTGACGGTCGCGGTGCTGGTGGTCGCCGGCGGGATCGGCGCGACCATGGCTCGCAACCGACTGTCCGCGGTGTTGATGGTCGGGGTGACCGGCTATGGCTGCGCCGCGGCATTCGCCTTCCACGGCGCGCCCGACCTGGCGCTGACCCAGCTGCTGGTCGAGACCGTGACCATGGTGATCTTCGTGCTGGTGTTGCGCACGCTGCCGGCGGAGGCGGAGCGACCCACCATGGCCCTGAACCGGCTGCCGCGCATCTTGCTGGCCGCAGCGGTGGGTATCAGCGTCGCGGTGCTGGCGGCCTTCGCCATGGCGGCGCGCACCCAAGTCGGGGTGTCCGAGGCGTTGCCTGAGGCCGCCTACGTTCGTGGCCACGGCGCCAACACCGTCAACGTGCTGTTGGTCGACGTCCGGGCCTGGGACACTCTCGGCGAGATCTCGGTGCTACTGGTGGCCGCGACCCGCGTGGCCTCGATGGTGTTCCGCAACCGCCGGGTCGGCCGGGCGCCGCGGGTCGCCGACGGCGGCCCCCCCCGCAAGACCCCGGGGATCACCACCCCCTACAGTCCGGCGATCGGGTCCACCACCTGGCTGCGGGGCAGTGCCTACCACGATCCCAATGAGCGGTCGCTGGTACTGGAGGTCGCGACCCGGATCATCTTCCCGCTGATCATGGTGGTCTCGATCTACTTCCTGTTCCCCGGGCACAACTATCCGGGCGGTGGCTTCGCCGGCGGCCTGGCCGCCGGACTCGGGCTGGCGTTGCGTTACCTCGCCGGCGGGCGCTACGAGCTCGGCGAGACGCTGCCCCTGGACTCCAGCAAGATCCTGGGCGTCGGGCTGGCCCTGGTCGGAGGCACGGCGCTGGGTTCGCTGTTCCTGGGAGCGCCGGTGCTGTCCTCGGCGGTGCTGAGCTTCACGCTTCCGGTGCTGGGCCACGTCAACGTGATGACGTCGTTGTTCTTCGATCTGGGCGTGTACCTGGTGGTGGTCGGCATGGTGCTCGATGTGCTGCGCAGCCTGGGAGTGCGATTGGACCAAGAGCTGGAATCGCAGCCCCCGACCCGACCGCTGGCAGGAGTGTCATGACCGCGCATCTGGTTCCGCTACTGATGGCCGCCGGGTTGACCTCCTGCGGGGTCTACATGCTGCTGGAGCGCAGTCTCACCCGAATGTTGTTGGGCCTGATGATGATCGGCAATGCCGTCAACCTGTTGCTGATCGACGTCGGCGGACCCGACGGGAACCCGCCGATCTATTGGGCCAGTTCCGGCAAGGCCACCGACGCCGATGCGCTGGCTCAGGCCATGGTGCTGACCTCCATCGTCATCACCATGGGCGTGGGCGCGTTCGTGCTGGCCCTGACCTATCGCTCCTACAACCTGACGACCACCGATGACATCGGTGACGACCAGGAAGCGACCCGCGTCTCGCAGCTGTCCGACGAAGAGGTCATCGCCGCCGAGCAGGACCACGGCGTGCCGGTGGCAGCCGGTGAGCTCGATGCCGTTCCCGAAAGCGAGGTGTCACGATGAGTCTTGCCGCCGTCTTGATGCCGCTGCCGGTGTTGCTGCCCACCCTGGGCGCGGCGTCAACGCTGATCGTCGGCCGTCGTCCCCGGCTGCAGCGGCCGATCACCATCGGGGTGCTGTGCGCGGTGGCCGCGGTCAGCGCGGTGTTGCTGTATCTGACCGACCGCAACGGCACGCTGGTGCTGCATGTCGGAGGTTGGGGACCGACCGAGCAGGGGTTGGGTCCGCTGGGCATCAGCCTGGTCGTCGACCGATTATCGGCGCTGATGCTGGTGGTGTCGGCGATCGTGCTGCTGGCCGTCATGGTCTACGCCATCGGGCAGGGGGTGCGCGACGGTGACGACCGCCAGCCGGTGTCGATCTTCCTGCCCACCTACCTGACCCTGGCCACCGGCGTCTCCCTGGCGTTTCTGGCCGGTGACCTGTTCAACCTGTTCGTCGGGTTCGAGATGCTGCTGTCGGCGAGCTTCGTGTTGCTGACCATCGGCGCCAGTGCCGAACGCATCCGCGCCGGCATCGGCTACGTGATGGTCTCGATGGCCTCGTCGTTGGTCTTTCTGTTCGGCATCGCCCTGGTCTATGCCTCCACCGGCACGCTGAACCTCGCCGAGCTGGCGACGCGCACCGGCGCCCTGCCCGGCGGCACCCGCAGCGCGGTGTTCGCGGTGTTGCTGGTGGCGTTCGGCATCAAGGCCGCGGTGTTCCCGCTGTCGGCGTGGCTGCCGGATGCCTATCCCACCGCGCCCGCGCCGATCACCGCGGTGTTCGCCGGGATTCTGACCAAAGTCGGTGTGTACGCGATCATCCGGGCGCACTCACTGTTGTTCCCCGACGGCGGCCTGGACTCGGTGCTGCTGGTCGCGGCGTTGTTGACCATGCTGATCGGAATCTTCGGTGCCATCGCGCAGAGCGACATCAAGCGAATCTTGTCGTTCACGCTGGTCAGCCACATCGGCTTCATGATGTTCGGGGTCGCCTTGTCGAGTCAGCTGGGGATGTCCGGCGCCATCTTCTACGTGATGCACCACATCATCGTGATGACCACGCTGTTCCTGGCGGCCGGACTGATCGAACGCCAGGGCGGCGCGTCGTCGCTGCACCGGTTGGGCGGTCTGATCGCCAACCCGCTGCTGGCTTTCGTGTTCCTGGTTCCGGCGTTCAATCTCGGTGGTATTCCGCCGTTTTCGGGCTTCATCGGCAAGACCGCCGTGCTGCAGGCCGGTGTGGGGGACGGGTCGGTGCTGGCCTGGTGCCTGGTGGGCGGGGCGGTGCTGACCAGTCTGCTGACGCTGTATGTGCTGGCGCGGGTGTGGACCATGGCGTTCTGGCGGCGCCGGGTGGACGCCCCCGAGGGAGAACTGGTGCTCGCCGCACCGCCGGTGCTGCTTGACGACGTCGGTGACATTGCCTACGACGACCGTGATGACGTCGGAAAGATGCCGACCTGGATGGTGGTCCCGACGCTCGCGCTGATCGCCTTGGGTCTGTCGTTGAGCGTGCTGGCCGGCCCGATCTTCGCCTACACCCAGCGGGCCGCAGCCGAGGTTCTGGACCGGGGCGAATACATCTCGACCGTGTTATCGGTAGGCACACCATGAGGGCCCTCGCGCTGAGGATGTTCGCGGTGTCCGCGCTGGCGACGGTATGGGTGCTGTTGTGGGGCCGCGTCACGATTCCCAACATCGTCATGGGGATCGTGGTCGCGATCGTGATCATGGTCTTGCTGCCGATGCCGCCCGTGCCAGTACAGGGCCGCCTTCATCTGGTGCCACTGGTGAAGCTGTTGGGGTTGTTCACCTGGTACCTGATGGAGTCCAGCATTCAGTTGATGTGGCTGGCGATCCGGCCCGGACCGCCGCCGCTGACCGGGGTGCTGCGGGTGCCGCTGACCATCAAATCCGACCTGGTTTTGGTGCTGGCCGCCAACATCACCACGCTGATTCCCGGATCGATGGTGCTGGAGATCGATCAGGTGCGCCGCATCCTGTATTGCCATGTGATCGATGTCGGATCTGCCCAAGCGGTCGAACGTTTCTTTCAGCAGGTCGCGCAGGTGGAGCGACTGTTGATCGACGCCTTCGAGCGTGACGACGAGTGGCTGCCGGCGGGAGTAGACGGGTGAACGTGATCTGGGGAACGGCGGGCGTGCTGTTGGGCGTCGCCACCGTCATCACCATGTATCGGCTGCTGGCCGGACCCAGCACTTTGGACCGGCTGGTGGCGCTGGACACGCTGGCCGCGATGACCATGTGCGGTATCGGTATCTGGGCTGCGGCCAGCCGGGACACCACCGTGACCTACAGCCTCGCGGCACTGGCGCTGGTCGGCTTCATCGGGTCGGTGAGCGTGGCGCGTTTCCGGGTGCCCGACGACGCGCCTGATCTGGGGAGGCAGCCGTGATCGTGCTCGACGTGCTCGCCGGGGTGCTGGTGCTCGCCGGGTCGGTGCTGGCGCTGACCGCGGCCATCGGAGTGGTGCGGTTCCCCGATACCTTGGCCCGCATGCATTCGGCCACCAAACCGCAGGTGTTGGGCCTGCTGCTGGTGCTGTTCGGCGCGTTGATCCGGCTACGCGGCAGCCACGATGCGGGAATGGTGACCGTCAGCATCCTGTTCACCCTGATCACCGCTCCGGTGGTCGCGCACCGGGTGGGCCGGCTGGCCTATCAGGAGCAGGACATGAGCGAGGTGCTGACCGTTGACCAACTCGGCGAGCTGACCGAGGACGATCAGCTGCCGCTGTGAGCGGGGCGCAGCACCGCGACCAGGAAATCGGAGTCGTCGGTGAAGGGCCGCAGGTCCCAGGTGGCCAGCAGTAGATCGGTCGCGAATCCGGCGGCGAATGCGTCGCGCAGGAACTGATCGAAGTCGTAGTCCCGGTCGGCGCCGAAGCCGATCACGGTCCGGCCGTCGTCGGCGCAGTGAGCACGCAACCGGCGCAGGATCTCCGCGCGCGTGCTCGGGGCCACGAACGTCATGACGTTGCCCGCCGACACGATGAGGTCGAACGGTTCGGAGATGCCGCGGGCGGGCAGATCGAGTTCGGCAAGGTCGCCCACGAGATAGCGCGGCCCGGGATAGTCCTGCTCGGCGGCCTCGATGAGCTCCGGGTCGACGTCGACACCGACCACGTCGTGACCGCACTTGGCCAGGACGCCGGCGACCCGCCCGGGGCCGCAGCCGGCGTCGAGGATGCGGGCGCCACGGGCAGCCATCGCGTCGATGAGGCGTGCTTCGCCGGCCAGATCCTTACCGGCGCGGGCCATCTCGCGGAAGCGTTCGATATACCACTGCGAATGCCCGGGATCGCCGGCGACTTTCTGCATCCAAAGGCTCTGCTCGACCATGAGTGCATTGTCCCAGGGCCGTCACGGGGTGGGCAGGCGGACTTCCAGCGAATCCAGCAGAGCCTGTTTGGCGGCGATGTAGTGCGGGTTGTCGGGGTCGGTGGTCTGCAGGGTCACCGTGATCGCCCAGATCCGGGCTTTGGTGTTCTGCACCGCGACGATCAGGCCGGTCGCGGGTCGGCCCTGCAGGTTGTAGGTGATCGTTCGGCTCGGAAAGCCTGACACTGTCCCTGCGGTGTCGGTCTCCAGCTCACCGACGACGGTGGTCACCGCGGCGCGTTCCTTAGCCAAGGCCTGCGCCGGCAGTCCGACCTGGCCGGTGAGTTCCTCCAGCGTCACCACCGCATTCGGAGTGAAACCGTGCCGTCGCAGTTCCTGGTTGTAGAGCACACCGCGTACCGGAGGTGAGTCGTTGCCGGGCAGGAACTCCCACCCCGGGGGCCGGGGGAGGGTGATCGTCGGTTCGTCGACGTCGCGGGGATCCAACGTGATCGATCCCTCGCCGGGCGGGTGACCGGAATTCTCCACTGCCAACTCCTTATCGCCCGGGCCGCCAGAGCTTGCGGAGGTAGGCGCCGCCGAAGCTGAGGTAGGAAAAGATCGCTCCCGCGGCGATCGCACCGATCAGGTCCGTCGTGGCGGGGTTCTTCATCGAGCCGTAGATCGCAATCGCAAACAAGGTGCTGGACACCATCGGCCCGACGAGCCAAAAGAGCCACTTCGATCTTGCGTCCTTGCGGGGATCCACCGGGATGGCGATGAGAAGCATCACCAGCAGGGCGACCCCGATGATGCCGTTTGCGTTAGTGATGATCAATCCCCCTTATCGCGGTACCCGACTCAGCCGAACAGGCCGTGCCAAACATTCGAAATCCCCTCGCCCACACCCTTACCGAACTCGCTGCCGGCGAGGCCGCCGACGATCGCCCCGGTACCGGCGCCGAGGACCGCACCGATGGCGGTGCCCGGCCCGGGGCCGAAGAAGGTGCCGATCGTGGCCCCGACCTCGGCCCCTGTCTCGGCACCCAGCCCGGCGCCCACCAAACCTCCGGTGATGTCACCCGCGGTTTTGGGGACGACGTCCACGAGGGCGGTGCTCAAGGGGACTCCGTTGCTCACATCGTTCTGGATCTCCATGACCCCGTTCGCGCCGGTGATGACGTTCCCTGCCAAACCTAGGCGTTTGCCGAATTTCTCGACGCCCTCCATGGCCTGCGACATCGGGACACCGCCGGGAATCGCAGGGCTCGGCGACCCGCCGGGCGGGAACGCCGGCAGGTCAGGCTTGACCCAGGGCGCGTTGCCCTGACCGCCGGCCGCCGCGAGGCCGTCGCCGACGTTGCCCCACTTCCCGCCGATATCGGTGGGTTTGGCCGGGGCAGGGGGCGGACCCTGGGGCCGGGTCATCACCGGCGTGCCGGGTGGCACCCACGGCGGGGTGGCCCCGGCGCCGCCGTCCCCGCCTTTACCGTCCGGCGTTCCGGGGGTGTGGCCATTGGCGCCGCCGGTGCCACCGGCGCCACCGTCGGCTCCCGGAACGCCGTTCGGGGCGGCGGGCTCGTCCTCGGCGTCGAACTTGCGTACCGCGACGTCGGGGTCATAGCCGTCCTTGACCCGCAGGTTGGTCAGCGCCTGCTTCAGCGTCTTGGCGTAGTCGTTGCGGAAAAACGTCTCGTTGTGCAGGGCCGTCACGGTGTCGGCCTTGGCTGCCTGACGAACGTTCTCGATATCGGCGTCGCGATTAAGGCCCTGGTTCTCCAGGTCGAGGTAGTGGCCGATCAGAACGTCGGCGGTCTGCAGGTTCTCATTGAGTGACGTGATGTTGCCTCGCGAGGTTCCGCGGGCTTGAGCCAGGGCGGCGGCGATGGTCTCCAGGTCGGCGGCGATCTGGCCGAGCTGCTCGTTGGTGGCGTGCAAGCTGTCTTTGACGCGCTGCACTTCGGCGCCGTTGTTGATGGGTTGTTCGCCGTTTTCGCGGTTGTACTGCGTGAAGTGTTCTTGGGCGGTGCGGAAGGATTCTTCGGCGGCGGTGGCCGAGCCGGCGGCCGAGTGAAATGCCTGGGCCAGGAAGTTGATCTGGGTGGGGCTGCCGGCCTGCAGACTGTCGTCAATCGCCCACGGGTCGCCGCCGGCCTGTGCAACGAGGTCGTCGACGTGCAGGTGCTGCAGGCTGGGACGACTCACTGCTGGGGGCCGGCGACGTCTCGCAACAGTTTGGCGTTGTGGTTGTCCATCTGGGTGAAGCCGTCGGCGGCGGTGCGCACGTTCGCGGCGATGCCGGTGAGGTTCTGGTGGTGGCCCTGCAGGGCGTCGCGATGCCTGTCCTTGGCGCTGCCCAACGCGGCGTGGAAACCGTGGGCGTCGTCGAAATCTCCGAACATCTTGGCGGTCACGCCGGCCACGTCGAGGCGCTGAGCACCGTCGTTGGCGTGCCCGCCGGCGTCGTCGGACACATTTGCTCCGTTACGCAGCACATGGGGGTTGACGTGCATCGCCTGCCACCTTCCGTCCGCTTGTGTCGCGGTAAAAGCCTACCGACGGGCGCCGAACCGTCAATTCATCCGCTGACGCGCGCAGATGCAAGGGAAAACCCTGTTTCGCCGTCGTGGCGGCGAATCCTGCGGGGCTCTCGGGGGGAAGGCCGGGAGGGGAAGGAGCGGCCGGGTCACACCAGCGGGCGACCGGCGCGGATACGACGGTCCAGGTCCCACAGGATCACGTTGAACGGGAAGCCCCGCAAGAATTGGGGCAGCAGATTGTTGACTGCCCGAAGAGCACCCATCAACCGGTCGAACCGACGCTGCTTGTCGGCGTCCCAGGGCAGCTGCATCTCGTCGCGGAAGCGCTGCGGAAGGAACCCGGTGGTGATCAGCAGCGCGAGCCGTTCGTTCGCCCGCTGCAACGGGCCGGGCACGGTCAGGCCGCGCAGCCGGCTAGCTGCGATCGGCTTCAGGTATTCGCGGACGGCGTCGTCGATGTGGACCTTGTCCAGCTGCTCCTGCCAGTACCGGTCGAAGGCGGCCCGGTCGGCGGGCCACATCTCTTCGGGCACCTGCAACATGGTGGCCATCGCCTTGCCCTCATTGCGGTAATGCCGGTCGGCGTGCTCGTCGTCCATCTCACCGAGGAAAATGCGGTGGATGTCGACGTTGCCTTTGTAGAGGCAGGCCCCCACCCACAGCTGCAGGTCACGGTCGAAAGCGTTGTACTTCACCGGGCTGTCGGCCGTGGATCGAACCTGGCGGTGCGCGCTGTTGACCGCTTCGCGGAAGGCGGCCTTCTGCGCGTCGCTGCCCTGGGTAGAAACCACCAGGTAGGTGAACGTGGTGCGCGCCCGCTTGATCGGATGCAGGTCCACCCGGCCGCTTTCGACCTTGCTCTCCATCACGCCGTAGCCCACCCCGGGCCGGGCCAGTTGCATGATCACGTTGGCGGGTCCGGCCAACAACGCCACACCCATCATCATGTTGTCGTCGCAGGTGACCTGCGGCAGCAAGGAACGTCTGGAACGCCTGGAACGCCGAAGTGGCGCGGGGTGCGCACCCAGCGAATGGTTCACCGAACGCTCCACCAAGGGAACCGGCTCGCTGATCGCCATGACTGCACCTCGCTGATTGTGAGAACGGTGGTTTCCTGATATTGCCCAGCTGTGGCCCCGGTGTCAAGATGGTGAGCGTGGTTTCCGCCGTGCCCCCGCGTCCCTACCGAGGTGTGCAAGCAGCCGACCGGCTAGCCGACCGCCGGGAACGCCTGCTGACGGCCGGGCTTGACGTGTTGGGCGCCCGCGAGTTGATCGAGTTGACCGTGCGAGGGATCTGCCACCGGGCCGGTGTGGCGTCGCGGTATTTCTACGAGAGCTTCGCCGACAAGGACGAGTTCGTGGCCGCGGTGTTCGACTGGGTGGTCGGTGATCTGGCGACCAGCACCCAGGCCGCCATGGCTGCGGTGCCCTACGCCGAGCAGACCCGGGTCGGCATGGCCCACCTCGTGTCCGCCATCGCCGGGGACGCCCGCGTGGGCCGGATGCTGTTCAGCACCCAGCTGACCAACGCGCTGCTGGTGCGCAAGCGCGCAGAATCGAGTGCGCTGTTCGCAATGTTGTCCGGCCGCCACGTGCAGAACGTTTTGCGGGTGCCGGGCAACGACCGCATCAAGGCGGTCGCGCATTTTGTGGTTGGCGGGGTGGCTCAGACACTCAGCGCCTGGCTGGCCGGGGACGTCAGGCTCGCGCCGGAGCAACTGGTGGACCAGTTGACCGCGTTGCTGGGCCAACTCGACGATCCGGCCCTGTTCCGGGGCTAGGCCGGGCTAGGTCGATGGCGATGGCCCGCTGCGCCCGGCTTCGCCGCGCTTGCGACCACCGCTAGGTGAGCTCCTGCGCCATCGCATCGAAGGCCCGCAGGGTGTCGGACAACATCCGCGAGTCAGCACCGTAGGACTGGGTGGACACCTTGGCGCCGACCAGCCCCACGGCCCGATCGACGTAGATCAGCTGGCCGCACATGCCTTGGCACAACACCACGGTGTTGCCCGGGTAGGGGAACCACACCTGATTGCGGTACATCCCGCCGGGCATTCCGGTGTCGTCGCCGCTGGCGGCGAAGGCCTGACGCGAGTCGGGACCGCCGTCGAGCGGGTCGGCGCTCCACGCCGCCGGCCCCACCTGGCGGCCGGTCAATGAGACACCGTCGCGCAAGAACAGCGACCCGAATCGGATCAGGTCGGTAAGGCAGGAGCTGATGCCGCCGTCGAAAAAACCAGTGCCGACCGAGTCCACACCGATGGTGGCGTCACATTGGGCACCGAGGCGGCTCCACAGCAGCTCCGACATTAATTCGGGCATCCGCCGGCCGTCGGCGACCTCGCAGATCCAGCCCAGCACGTCGGTTTCGCACGAGCGGTATTCGAACGGGCCGCCGTGCGCCGACTTCTGCCGCAACGTCAGCAGGAAGTCGCACAAGGTGGCGGGACCGTCGTCGCTGCCTCGGGGGGCCCACCCGACCGCCTCGTCGAGGGCGTGAATCTCCGCGGTCGGGTGCAGGTAATTGTCCGAGAAGGCGATACCCGAGCGCATATCCAGCAGGTGGCGCACCGTCGCGCCGGCGTAGCCGCAGTCCGCCAGGGCGGGCACGTATCTGGTGACCGGCGCGTCCAGGGCGATCACCCCGGCCCCGTGCAGAGCGCCGACGACGGCGGCCACCATCGACTTGCTCACCGAGAACAGCAAGTGCCGGGTGTGCGCTCCCATTGCGCCGACGTACTGCTCGGCCACCAGCTCGCCGCGGTGGGCGACGGCCCACCCGTCGGTCGCGGTGGCGGCCATGACGCTGCCGACGGTGGTGACGGCCCCCTCCGTCGTGGTCACCGGGACCGCGGCCAGCTCGGCGCCGCTCGCGGGCAATGCCGCGACGGGCCCGGTTCCCCGGGCGATCACCGCGGTCGGCACGAAGTCTTCGACGTGCTGAAATGACCACCGCGAGTAGGGTTCTGACAGCCAGTTGTCCAGGGAGATACCGGCCGGGACGCTGCCGCTCACGCTCGCGCGACGAGCCGGGAGACGATCGGCGTGGCCGGTGTCAGGGGTGTTGAGACAAATTTCGCTCTCATGCCTTTGACCCAGCGCTGGCATCGTTCGGTCAGCCGATAGTCGGCGGTCTGCAGGTGCCCGCGGGTGACCAGTACGCCGAGTTGGGCGCCTTCGGACCGCAAGTCGCCGGGCGCCGCGACACGCATGTAGAACGCCTCGGACCCGTCGAGCAACGTGGCCCAGTCGTTGGCGGACCGCGCAAAGGACACCCGACCGTCATCGTCGATGCGCCACACCCCGGTACGCGGCGTTGCGGTGAAGAGCTCGACATCCGGCGAGGTCTCGTTGATGATCACCTGGCCCCAGACCTCGTCCTCGCCATAGCCACGCTCCCAACGCGCGTTGATATCGGCGATGTCGAGCTCGTAATCCACGTCCATGTACTCGAGCAGATGGAACAGGAACAGCGGCATATCGGCGTAGGCCTCGGTGGTCAGGTTCGTCATGGGGCTGGCGCCGGACAGTCGCGGGTTGACCTCGCCGAGATAGAGCTCGTCGGAGTCCAAGTCGTGCAGCAGGTCCACCTCGAAATAGCCCCGGTAGCCCTCCCGGCTCAAGATGTCGCCCAGTTTTCGCACCATTTCTCGCGCGGCATGCGTCTTCTCTGGCGGGAGCACTTCGCGCCAGATGTCGTTGCCGCACCAGGCGCCGCGATGCGGAGTCAGCTCGGAATAACCGACCAGGCTGGTCATCGCGGGGCCGATGACGGTGCCGTGGCGAGTGACCGCACCTTCGATGCACACCTCGACATTGCGGATGCGCTTCATGACTTTGAATTCCTGCTGCGCGGTCAGCTCACCGGCGTGCTGGTCCCAGTCGGCCTGACCGCGCACAAAGAACGTCCCGCTGCCGGCGTTGCCGTAAGGGAGGGAGATGACGAGGTCATCTCCCAATCCGGCGTCCCGCGCGAGCGCCAGCAGTTCTTCGTAGGAGCCGGCTCGCCCCATCACGTGCGGCACGCTCGGCACGCCCGCCGCGTCGGCCAGGCGCGTCATGATGGTCTTCGAGCCCAGGCGATTGCGCACCTCCACCGAGGGGTGCATGACCTCCAGACCGGCCTGACGCGCGAGCGTTTGCGTTTCTTCTTCCATCATCACGAAGCAGGCTTTGCCGCCGGGGCCCCGGCCCGCGATGAATTCGAGTGTCTCGGGATCGGACAGGAGGTGGTTGCACACGTCGCCCATGGAATCGAAATCAAGGCGGTCTCGTCGCCGGGGCACGAACACTCGCGAATGCGTGCCCTCGAAAGAGTCGAAGTACGTCAGGTAGAAGAAATTTCGGATCCAACGGTCGATGCCCAGCAGGTTGAACGGGGTCGGCGAGATGAAATACAGCGGCGTGGTGTTGGTGTGGAAGAACGCGCGCACGTCGGAGATACCGTTCAGTGTGCGGCGCGGTGCGGGTGCTGCCATGCCCAAAGTGTGCACCTGCGCATGAGCACGTGTCGAAGGATGGGGCGGACGTTGTCCAGACCGCGGAGGGGGGCAGGACTTGTGGCCAGCAGAATCAGCGGCCGAGCAGGCGTGGGTGGTGGGGATTCGTCGATGCTGTTGTTCGGTGAGCGTTCACGTGAGCAGCTGGGCGAACAGGTCGACGGCGCTGTAGGGCGCGCCAGGACCGAAGAACCGCTGCAGGTTTTCTGCGCTGCGTTGGGCGACTTCAGCGCTGCGCGGGAAGAGCGCGTCCTCGTAGGCAGACAGCGCGTCCTCGATGTCGGCGGGGTGCGCGGCGATCTCCAGGGCCAGCGCTGCGCCGTCGAACATGGCGAGATTGGCGCCCTCGCCGGCGAACGGCGACATGAGGTGGGCAGCATCGCCGATCATCGTCACGCCGGGCAGCCGGTCCCAACGATGCATGGTGGGTAGCGCGTAGATCGGGCGCAGCAGGGGATCGCCCATATTGTCCACGATCAGCCTAAACAGCGCAGGGGCCCAGTGCTGGAAGCGCCGGGCCACCAGGGCCCGGATGGCCGCCGGGTCATCGGTGTCGGCGGATGCGACCCGCGCGGGCGGGGTGTTGATGGCCACATAGCCGCCGAGGGTGTCGTCGTCGTTGTGGTGGGCCAAGATGCCTTGCCCGGGCGCCACCGCCATGAGCGTGCCGCGGCCAATGATCTCTGCGTCCTGGCGGGAGAGCAGTTGCCCACGGGCAGAACCGATCTCGACGAAGCAGGTGCCGGTATAAGTCGGCTCGGCGCCGGAGACGCTTCGGCGCACCCTCGACCATGCGCCATCAGCCCCCACGACGACATCCGCCGTGATCGATAAGCCATGGGCGAAGCGCACCTCAGGGCGTCGACCGGGGGCGGTGAGCACGCCGATCGCCTTGTGTCTCCAGCGGATCGTCCCGTCAGGAAGCGAGGCGATCAGCATCCTGCGCAACCCGCCGCGGTCCACCTCGGGCCGGCTGCCGAAGCTGCTGCCCGGCCAGTCGAACACAACGGTGCCGTCGCGGTCGGTGATGCGTTTGGCGTCGTGGCCGTGGCGGATGAGCGTCCGAAACTCCTCGAAGAGACCGGCGTCGCGTAGCGCCGCCTGCCCGGTGAGGGGATGGATGTCGAGGAGGCCGCCCTGTGCGCGCGCCTCGGCCGAGTCTTCGGCGTCGTAAACAGTGGCGGTTATGCCGTGGCGGTCCAGTGTGCGGGCCAGTAGCAGGCCGCCCAGCCCGGCCCCAATGATGGCTATCGACGGCGACATTCAGCGCTCCTCGGTCACAAAGGACGCTGGGTGGCTGAAACTGCGAGAATCGGCAACCGTGTCGGCGACCGACCAAGCGGTCGCTTTTCGCGATGACCGCCAAGGTACCTGGATCCCACCGACCCGACAACTCGCGCCCCCGACGGCCGGAATACCCGGGTACTGCCCAGGTTGTGCTGCCGACGCGACCTGTCTTCAGCTGCGCGGCTTGCGGTTCTTGCGTCGGATGCCGACCCCGCCCCACAGCGAGAAACCGCGCACCTTGACCGTCGGTGCACCCGGGGTGCCGGCGCCCTCGACCTGCTGGTCGAAGCCGCCCATCACGCCGTAACCGTGGATGTCGACGTTGACCTCGGGCGGCAGCAGGATGGTCTGCCCGGCCATGATGGAGTAGGCGGTGATCTCGACGTCCGGCGAGGTGAAGTCGGCGTAGCGCAGGTCGATGACGCCCCCGCCCCACAGTGAGAAGGTGGTCAGCCGCTTGGGCACGTTCCACCGACCGCGCCGTTCGAAGGAACTCATGATCGCCAGCAGCAACGTGGAGGGGGCGGGTTTGCAGTCACCACCGCGGTGCGGGCACACCGAGGAGCCCGGCAGGTCGGCACGCAGGCCGTCGAGCTCGTCGTAGGTCTGCGCCGCGTAGGCCTTCGCCAGCCGGTCCTCGTACTCGCTCATCGGCAGTTGGCCCTGCGCGACGGCATCGCCGAGCAGCTGCGCCAACTGGATCCGGTCGGTGTCAGCGGCACGCGACTGGGTGCCGCTGGTGTCTTGGCTACGCCGGGTTGAGTTTCTCATCGGATATGTAGCCTACGACTAACCGCGTTTGCCGCAAGCTGGGTTGGCGAAAGTAGCTACTCTGTCCAGCTCGCGGGGCGCTTCTGTAGGAAAGCCAGCATCCCTTCCCGGGCCTCGTCGGAGACAAACATCCGCGCCGACGCGACGCTGAGCGGCTCGGCGTCCCGGTCGAAACCGGCCAGCACCGTCGCGGTGGTCAGGGCCTTAGAGGCCGCCAGCCCCTGCGGGGACCCGAGCCGCAGGTTGGCAACCAGGTCCGCCACGGCCGCCCCGACATCCTGGGCCGCCAGCGTGATCAGCCCGATCGCCGCCGCTTCGGCTGCGCCGAACTTCTCCCCGGTCAGGTAGTAGCGGGCCGCGGCCCTCGGCGACAGCTTGGGCAGCAGCGTCAGCGAGATGATCGACGGCGCCACCCCGATCCGGGCCTCGGTGAGGGCGAAGGTGCTGGCGGGGCCGGCGACCGCGAGGTCGCAGGCGCCGACCAGCCCCATGCCGCCGGCTCGCACGTGGCCGTCCACCGCCGCGATCACCGGTCGAGGACACTCGACGATCGCGCGCATCAGCGCCGCCATTTCACGGGCCCGGTCGGCGGCCAAGTCGGTCGGGTCGCCGCCGGTGGCCTCACTCAGATCCGCCCCGGCGCAGAACGTGTTGCCGGTGTGGCTCAGCACCACCACCCGTACGTTCGGGTCGGCCGCCGCGTCGCGCAGCCCGGCGTGCAGCTGGGCCACCAGCTTCGACGACAGCGCGTTGCGGTTGTGCGGTGAGTCCAGGGTCAGCCGGGCCGAACCGTCGCCGGTGTCTTCCGGCCCGGTGTAGCAGACCAGCGTGTCCATCAGTACGACCTCAGTAGCTTCGGGGCAGGCCCAGCGAGGTCTGCGCGACGAAGTTGAGGATCATCTCCCGGCTCACCGGCGCGATTCGCGCCAGCCGGGACGAGGTGACCGCCGCGGCGATGCCGTACTCCTTGGTCAGGCCGTTGCCGCCGAGGGACTGCACCGCCTGGTCGACGGCCCGGGTCGATGCCTCGCCGGCGGCGTACTTGGCCATGTTGGCCGCTTCGGCAGCGCCGAAGTCGTCGCCGGCGTCATAGAGCGTCGCCGCCTTCTGCATCATCAGCTTGGCCAGCTGGATCTCGATGTGGTTCTGAGCCAGCGGGTGCGACAGGCCCTGGTGCGCGCCGATCGGGGTTTTCCACACCTGGCGGGTGGTGACGTAGTCGACGGCCTTGCTGATCGCGAAGCGGCCCATGCCGACCGCGCTGGCCGCGCCCATGATGCGCTCGGGGTTCAGGCCCGCGAACAGTTGCGCGATGGCGGCGTCCTCGGAGCCCACCAGCGCGTCGGCGGGCAGCCGGACGTCGTCGAGGAACACCTGGAACTGGCGCTCGGGGCTGACCAGCTCCATCTCGATCGGCGTCCAGCTCAGTCCGGGGGTGTCGGTGGGCACCACGAACAGCGCGGGCCGCAGGTTGCCGGTTTTGGCGTCTTCGCTGCGGCCGACCACCAACACGGCCTGTGCTTGGTCGACGCCGGAGATGAAGGTCTTCTGGCCCTTGAGGATCCAGTCCGACCCGTCGCGGCGTGCGGTGGTGGTGATCTTGTGCGAGTTCGACCCGGCGTCGGGCTCGGTGATGGCGAACGCCATGGTCAGTGAGCCGTCGGCGATGCCGGGAATCCACCGCTTCTTCTGCTCGTCGGTGCCGAACTTGGAGATGATGGTGCCGTTGATGGCCGGCGAGACGACCATCATCAGCAGCGCGCAGCCGTTCGCGGACATCTCTTCCATGACCAGCGACAGCTCGTACATGCCGGCGCCGCCGCCGCCGTACTCCTCGGGCAGGTTGACGCCGATGAAGCCGAGTTTGCCTGCCTCGTTCCACAGTTCGTCGGTGTGCTCGCCGGCGCGGGCCTTCTCCAGGTAGTAGTCCTGGCCGTAGTTGCGGGCCATCGCGGCGACCGATTCGCGCAGGGCGCGGCGTTCGTCGCTCTCGATGAAGCTGGTGTCGCTCTTGGAATCGGTCACAGCGGTTCTCCTTCTGCTTGCGTTGCTTCTGGTTGTTCGACACGGGCCAGCACGGCGCCGACCTCTACTTGGTCGCCCGGCTTGACGTCGAGTTGAGTGAGCACACCGTCGGACGGTGCGCTGATGGTGTGTTCCATCTTCATGGCTTCCAGCCAGATCAGGGGCTGGCCGGCGCTCACCGGGTCGCCGACGGCCGCACCCAGCCGGATCACGTTGCCGGGCATGGGCGCCAGCAGCGATCCCTGCGCGACCGCGGACTCCGGATCGGGGAAGCGGGGCAACGCCACCAGGTGGACACCGCCGGCGGGGGAGTCGACCCAGACGTCGCAGCCGTAGCGCGCGACGGTGAACGTGCGGGCGACGCCGGCCGGATCGGTCAGCACCACTTCATCCGGAGCCGACGAAATCAGCGTGACCTCGCCGCCGTTGACGATCAATCCCGTTCGGGTGAAACGGTATTCGATCCGATGCTCGGTACCTGCGTCGTCGAGATAACCCTTGGACTGGAAACCCGAGGCCAGGTTGCGCCAGCCGCCGGGAATGGAGCCGAATGCCTGCGCGGTGGCCCGATTGTGGGCGGCGTCGGCCAGGGCGGCCGCGATCGCACTGGCCTGCACGGTGGCGGCGTCGGCCAGCGGCGTCGACAGTTCCGCCAGGCCGTGGGTGTCGAAGAACGCCGTGTTGGTCGCCCCGTCCAGGAAGGCAGGGTGGCGCAGCACGTTGACCAGCAGGTCACGGTTGGTGCGCAGGCCGTGCAGCCGGGTGCGCGCCAGCGCGCCGGCGAGCACGGTCGCGGCCTGCCGCCGCGTCGGTGCGTAGCTGATCACCTTGGCCAGCATCGGGTCGTAGTGGATGGACACCGTCGACCCGCCGACGATGCCGGAGTCCAGCCGGACGCCGGTGCGCCGGGACAGGGTCTCGAACGCAGTCGCCACGCCCGGAACGTCAAGGGCGTGCACCGGCCCGGCCTGCGGCTGCCAGCCGTGCGCCGGGTCTTCGGCGTAGAGGCGCACCTCGATCGAATGGCCGTGGGCGGCCGGCGGTTCGGCATCGAGCCGGGCCCCGTCGGCCACCGCGATCTGCAGTTCGACCAGGTCGAGTCCGGTGGTCTCCTCGGTGACCGGGTGCTCGACCTGCAGTCGGGTGTTCATCTCCAGGAAGTAGAACTCGCCGCGGGAGTCGGCCAGGAACTCCACGGTGCCCGCGCCGGTGTAGCCGATTGCGCTGGCGGCCAGCCGGGCGGCCTCGAACAGCTTGGCGCGCATCCCCGGAGTGCGTTCCACCAACGGCGACGGCGCCTCTTCGATGACCTTCTGGTGGCGGCGCTGAATCGAGCATTCCCGCTCGCCGACCGCCCACACCGTGCCGTGCTGATCGGCCATCACCTGCACCTCGATGTGATGCCCGGTCGGCAGGTAACGCTCGCAGAACACCGTCGGGTCACCGAACGCCGAAGCGGCCTCGCGCTGGGCGGCCTCCACTTCGCCGGCCAGCGCAGACAATTCGTTGACCACTCGCATGCCGCGGCCGCCGCCGCCCGCGGAGGCCTTCACCAGCACCGGCAGTTGAGCGGCGGTGACGGTTGCCGGGTCGAGTTCGTCGAGAACCGGTACACCCGCGGCGGCCATCATCTTCTTGGACTCGATCTTGGAGCCCATCGAGGTCACCGCGGCCACCGGCGGTCCGATCCAGGTCAGCCCGGCAGCCTGCACGGCAGCGGCGAAGTCGGCGTTCTCGGAAAGGAATCCGTAGCCGGGGTGGATGGCGTCGGCGCCGGCGGCGCGAGCCGCGGCGATGATCGCCTCGGCGGACAGGTAGCTGGTGGTCTCCGGCAGGCGCACCTTGGCGTCGGCTTCGGCGACGTGCGGCATGCCGGCATCGGGGTCGGTGTAGACCGCGACCGTGCCCAGGCCCAGTCGACGGCAGGTGGCGAAGACCCGTCGGGCGATCTCGCCGCGATTGGCCACCAGAACAGTGCTGATCATGGCAGTCCTCACATCCGGAAGACGCCGAAGTTCGACGTCCCCTCGACCGGGCCACTGGCAATGGCGGACAAACACATTCCCAATACGGTGCGGGTGTCGCGGGGGTCGATCACGCCGTCGTCGTAGAGCATCCCCGACAGCACGAGCGGCAGCGACTCGGCTTCGATCTGCCCTTCGACCATGGCGCGCATGGCGGCATCGGCCTGCTCGTCGACCTGCTGCCCGCGGGCCTCGGTGGCCGCCCGGTTCACGATCGACAGCACGCCCGCCAGCTGTGCGCCGCCCATCACCGAGGATTTGGCCGACGGCCAGGCGAACAGAAAGCGGGGATCGTAGGCGCGTCCACACATGCCGTAGTGCCCGGCGCCATAGGACGCGCCGAGCAGCAGCGAGATGTGCGGCACCGTCGAATTGGAGACGGCGTTGATCATCATCGAGCCGTGCTTGATCATCCCGCCCTCTTCGTAGTCCTTGCCCACCATGTAGCCGGTGGTGTTGTGCAGGAACAACAGTGGAGTATTGGAGCGGTTGGCCAGCTGGATGAATTGGGTGGCCTTCTGGGATTCCTCGCTGAACAGCACGCCCCGCGCATTGGCCAGGATGCCGATCGGATAACCGTGCAGCCGTGCCCAACCCGTCACCAACGACGACCCGTAGAGCGCCTTGAACTCGTCGAAGTCAGAGCCGTCGACGATCCGGGCGATCACCTCTCGCGGGTCGAACGGGATACGCAGGTCTGCGGGCACGATGCCGATCAGTTCTTCGGCGTCGTAGTTGGGTTCGACGACGGTAGTCGGCTTCGGGCCCTGCTTGACCCAGTTCAACCGGGCCACGATCCGCCGACCGATCCGCACCGCGTCAAGCTCGTCGTTGGCGAGGTAATCGCCCAGCCCCGAAGTGCGCGAGTGCATCTCGGCACCGCCAAGTGCCTCGTCATCGGACTCCTCGCCGGTGGCCATCTTCACCAGCGGCGGCCCGGCCAGAAATACCTTGGAACGTTCCTTGATCATCACCACGTGATCGGACATGCCGGGCACATACGCCCCGCCGGCGGTGGAGTTGCCGAATACCAGCGCGATGGTCGGGATGCCGGCGGCCGACAGTCGAGTCAGGTCGCGGAACATCTGACCACCCGGGATGAAGACTTCCTTCTGGGTGGGCAAGTCGGCTCCGCCGGATTCCACCAGGGAGATCACCGGAAGCCGGTTCTCCAAAGCGATCTTGTTGGCCCGCAGGATCTTGCGCAGCGTCCACGGGTTGGACGTGCCGCCCTTCACCGTCGGGTCGTTGGCGACGATCATGCACTCCACGCCTTCGACCGCGCCGATCCCGATGACCAGGCTGGCCCCGACCTGGAAGGCGCTGCCCCAGGCAGCCAGCGGGCACAGCTCCAGGAACGGTGAGTCGGCGTCGATCAGAGCTTCGATGCGCTCCCGGGCGGTGAGCTTGCCGCGGGAATGGTGGCGGTCCACGTACTTGGGTCCGCCGCCGGCAAGCGCCTTGGCGTGCTCGGCATCGATCTCGGCGAGCTTGTCGTTCAGCGCCGACGCCGCCTCGGTGTAGGCGGGTGATGTCGGGTCGAGCGTGGATTTGAGTGCGCTCATGATTGGTATCCCAGGGTCTTGGCGGCCAATGAGGTCAGGATCTCGGTGGTTCCACCGCCGATGCCGATGATGCGCATGTCTCGATACTGGCGCTCCACCTCGGACTCGGCCATATAACCCATGCCGCCGAACAGCTGCACCGCCTGGTTGGCCACCCACTCACCGGCCTCCACCGCGGTGTTCTTGGCGAAGCACACCTCCGGAATGAGGAAGGCCTCGCCGGCCAGCTGGCGCTCGACGACGTGGTGGGTGTAGACCCGGGCCACGTCGATGCGGCGGGCCATCTCGGCCAGCGTGTTCTGCACCGCCTGCCGCGAGATCAGCGGCCGGCCGAAGGTTTCCCGGTCCCGGCACCAGGTCAGGGTCAGGTCCAGGCAGCGTTGCGCGCTGGCGTAGGCCTGCGCGGCCAGCCCGACCCGCTCGGAGACGAAGGCCGCGGCGATCTGGGCGAAGCCGGTGTTCTCCACGCCAACCAGGTTGGCTGCCGGCACCCGGGCGTCGACGTAGGACAGTTCGGCGGTGTCCGAGGATCGCCAGCCCATCTTGTCCAGCTTGCGGCTCACCTCAAACCCGGGTGTGCCCTTCTCGACCACCAGCAGCGACACCCCGGCCGCCCCCGGCCCGCCGGTGCGCACCGCGGTGACGACATAGTCGGCGCGCACCGCGGAGGTGATGAAGGTCTTGGAGCCGTTGACCACGTAGTGGTCGCCGTCCAGGCGTGCCGTGGTGCGCAGGTGCCCGACGTCCGAGCCGCCGCCGGGCTCGGTGATGGCCAGCGAACCGATCTTCTCGCCGGCCAGCGTGGGGCGGACGAACTCCTCGATCAGCCGGGCGTCGCCCGAGGCGATCATGTGCGGTACTGCGATACCGCAGGTGAACAGGGACGCGAACACCCCGCCCGGCGCCCCGGCCTGGTGCATCTCCTCGCAGACGATCACCGCGTCGGCGCCGTCGCCGCCACTGCCGCCGACCTCCTCGGGGAAGCCCGCACCCAACAAGCCGACCTCGGCGGCCTTGCGGTGCAGCTCGCGCGGCAGCTCGCCGGAGCGTTCCCACTCCTCGGCGTGCGGCGCAATCTCGCGTTCGACGAGACCCCGCACGGTCTTGCGCAGCGCTTGGCGCTCGGCGGTAGTCCAGATACTCACAGTTCCCCTTCTGACAGCAGCTGCTCGGGTATCTCGAGATGACGGCTGCGCAGCCATTCGCCCAGCCCCTTGGCCTGCGGGTCGAATCGGGCCTGGTAGGCCACGCCTTGGCCGAGGATTCCCTCAATGACGAAGTTCACCGCGCGCAGCTTCGGCAGCAGGTGGCGGGTGACCGGCAGCTCGGCGGTCTCGGGCAGCAGCTCGCGCAGCTTCTCGGGAGTCAACGTGTGGGCCAGCCAGCGCCACTGCTCATCGGTGCGCACCCAGACCCCGACGTTGGCCGAGCCGCCCTTGTCGCCGCTGCGGGCGCCGGCGATGGCGCCCAGTGGCGCCCGACGGCTCGGGCCGGCCGGTAGCGCCTCGGGAAGCTTCGGCTCGGTGGCCGGAGCGAGTTCCAGGGTCTGCGCGGCGGACGGAATGTCCACCCGGGTGCCGTCGGCGTGCACGGCGACGTGCGGTACCTGCGTGGCATCGACATAGCCGGGGGTGAAGACCCCGTAGACCTGGCCGTCGCTGGGCGGGGCAGTGACGCAGAATCCGGGATAGCTGGCCAGCGCGAGCTCGATGCCGGCCGCGGAGAACTTGCGGCCCACGTTGGCCGGGTCCGGGTCGCGCACCACACAGTGCAGCAGGGCGCTGGCGGTCTCCTCGGTGTCGGCGTCGGGGTGGTCGGTGCGCGATAACGTCCAGTCCAGCTCGGCCGGCCGGACGGTCATGGCCGCCTCAAGCTGCGTGCGCAGCAGTGCGGCCTTGGCTTCGATGTCCAGGCCGGTCAGCACGAAGGTGGTGGAGTTGCGGAACCCGCCGATGCTGTTCAGCGACACCTTGTAGGTCGGTGGCGGCGCCTCGCCGGTCACGCGCGCGATCCGCACCCGATCTGGGCCTTCAAGACCAGAAAGGTCCGTCAGTTCGATGCTGTCCATTCGCGCGGTGACGTCGGGGTTGGCGTAGCGCGCGCCGGTCACCTCATAGAGCAGTTGCGCGGTCACGGTGTCGACGCTGACCAGCCCGCCGGTGCCGGGATGCTTGGTGATCACCGACGACCCGTCGGCGTGGATCTCGGCGAGCGGGAAACCGGGGTGCAGCATCTGGTCGGTGGATATCTCGGTGAAGAAGGAGTAGTTGCCGCCGCTGGCCTGGATGCCGCACTCGATGACGTGGCCGGCGACCACCGCCCCGGCGAGCTGGTCGTAGTCGGTGCGGGCCCAGCCGAAGTGCGCGGCGGCGGGTCCCACGATCACCGAGGCGTCGGTGACCCGGCCGGTGATCACCACGTCGGCGCCGCCGGCCAGACACTCGACGATGCCCCAGGCGCCCAGGTAGGCGTTCGCGGTCAGCGGGCTGCCCAAACCGAGTTCGGCGGCGCGGGGGAGCAGGTCATCACCTTCGACGTGGGCGACGCGGGCCGGAACGCCCAGGCGTTGCGCCAGCTCGCGCACCGCGTCGGCCAAGCCGGCCGGATTGAGTCCGCCGGCATTGGCCACGATGCGAACGCCCTGGTCGAGGGCCAGGCCGAGGCACTGTTCGAGCTGGGTCAGGAAGGTCTTGGCGTAACCGCGCTCCGGGTTCTTCATCCGGTCGCGGCCCAGGATCAGCATGGTCAGCTCGGCCAGGTAGTCGCCGGTGAGATAGTCCAGCTCGCCACCGGTGAGCATCTCGTGCATCGCGGCGTGGCGGTCGCCGTAGAACCCCGAGCAGTTGCCGATCCGAACGGCTGCTGTCATCCCCACATCCCATCCCTCAACCAACCGGTAGGTTAGCCGGTACCGCCGGTGCCGCGTCAAGGTGTATCTCCACCGATTGGAGCCTCGCTGGACCGGGGGTTCATGCGGCGGCGGCCGCCGTATTCGCTATTTTGGAGCCGACGCTGGTCACCGGCTATCCTTTCGGATAGTCCCGCCGCTGGATATCGAGCGGCAGTATGCCAACAACAGGAGAGGCTCGACCATGGCCGTGCCGAAACGCAGGATGTCGCGTGCGAACACTCGTAGTCGCCGCGCGCAGTGGAAGGCTGAGGCTACCGGCCTGGTCAACGTGGTGGTCGCTGGTCGCGCCCACAAGGTGCCTCGTCGCCTGCTCAAAGCCGCACGCTTGGGCCTGATCGACCTCGATCGGCGCTAAATAGGTTCCGACACGACCGGCTCCTGACCCTCCAGATCGCCTTTCGGATGATTGGATAGCACCCATGGCTACCCGGGTACTGGTTGTTGATGACGATCGCGCTGTGCGCGAGTCGTTACGCAGGTCTTTGTCGTTCAA
Source organism: uncultured Mycolicibacter sp. (assembly GCA_964292075.1). Lineage (GTDB taxonomy): Bacteria > Actinomycetota > Actinomycetes > Mycobacteriales > Mycobacteriaceae > Mycobacterium. The sequence goes on along the minus strand of CAXYUC010000001.1, from coordinate 4,942 downwards.
TGGTTACTCGGTCTCGCTGGCCACCGACGGCGTCGAGGCGCTCGAGGCGATCACCAGCGACCGTCCGGACGCGATGATCCTGGACGTCATGATGCCGCGGCTGGATGGACTGGAAGTCTGTCGTCAGCTGCGTAGCACCGGTGACGACCTGCCGATCTTGGTCCTGACGGCCCGGGACTCGGTGTCCGAGCGGGTCGCCGGCCTCGATGCCGGCGCCGACGACTACCTGCCCAAGCCGTTCGCGCTGGAGGAACTGCTGGCGCGGATGCGGGCGCTGCTGCGCCGCACCACCGCCGAGGACCTGTCCGATTCGGTCGCGATGTCGTTCGAGGACCTGACGCTGGACCCGGTGACCCGCGAGGTCACCCGCGGGGACCGGCAGATCAGCCTGACCCGCACCGAGTTCGCCCTGTTGGAGATGCTGATCGCCAACCCGCGCCGGGTGCTGACCCGCAGCCGGATCCTCGAGGAGGTGTGGGGCTTCGACTTCCCCACCTCGGGCAACGCGCTGGAGGTCTACATCGGCTACCTGCGTCGCAAGACTGAAGCCGAAGGGGAGCCGCGGCTGATCTACACCGTGCGCGGGGTGGGTTACGTGCTCCGCGAGACTCCTCCCTGATGCAGTCCTTCCGCCGTCGACAGGATGAAGAAGCGAAGAGGACATCCCTGTCGCTGCGCTGGCGGGTGATGCTGCTGGCGATGTCGATGGTGGCGCTGGTCGTGGTGTTGATGGCGGTCGCCGTCTACGCCGTGATTTCGGCAGCGCTCTACAACGACATCGATAATCAGTTGCAGAGCCGCGCGGAGATGCTGATCGCCAGCGGTTCACTGGCTGCCGATCCCCGCAAGGCGATCGAGGGCACCGCCTATTCCGACGTCAACGCCATGCTGGTCAACCCGGGACGGTCGATCTACACGGCCAATCAGCCCGGTCAGCGGCTTCCGGTGGGCCAGCAGGAGAAGGCCGTCATCCGCGGCGAGCTGTTCCTGTCGCGCCGCACCGCGTCCGGCCAGCGGGTGCTGGCCGTGCACCTGCCCAATGGCAGCACGCTGTTGATCTCCAAGAGCTTGGCGCCCACCCGGGCGGTGACCATGAAGCTGCGGTGGGTGCTGCTGGTCGTCGGCGGGGTCGGTGTCGTGGTGGCCGCGGTGGCCGGCGGCATGGTCACCAGAACCGGGCTGAGACCGGTGGGCCGCCTGACCGAGGCAGCCGAACGCGTGGCGCGCACCGATGACTTGAGACCGATCCCGGTCTATGGCAGCGACGAACTGGCGCGCCTCACCGAGGCGTTCAACGCCATGTTGCGGGCGCTGGCCGAGTCGCGGGAGCGGCAAGCGCGACTCGTCGCCGACGCCGGGCATGAGCTGAAGACCCCGTTGACATCGCTGCGCACCAACGTCGAGCTGTTGATGGCGTCCGCGGCGCCGGGCGCCCCGCAGTTGCCGGAGGAGGAGATGGCCGAACTGCGTGCCGACGCAATCGGTCAGATCGAGGAATTATCCACGCTGGTGGGCGATTTGGTGGACCTCACCCGCGACGATCAACGTGAGGTGGCCTACGAGCAGGTCGATATCACCGAGGTCGTCGACCGCAGCATGGAGCGGGTCCGGCGGCGCCGCAACGACATCGAGTTCGACATCCAGGTCGTTCCCTGGCACGTGTACGGCGACGCCGCGGGGATGTCCCGTGCGGTGCTCAACCTGCTCGACAACGCCGCCAAGTGGAGCCCGTCGGGCGGCGTCGTGGGCTTGCGGATGCGCCAGCTCGACCCGACGCACATGGAAATGATCGTGTCGGACGAGGGGCCGGGAATCCCGGAGAACCAACGGGAATTGGTCTTCGAGCGTTTCTACCGATCGGACTCGGCGCGCGCCATGCCTGGCTCCGGGCTGGGGCTGGCCATCGTCAAACAGGTGGTGCTCAAACACGGTGGGGCGATCACCATCGGCGAGACCATCCCCGGGGGGCATCCGCCCGGGACCTCGTTCCGGATGGTGCTGCCCGGTGGGCCCACGTCGGCGGAACCAGTACTGGCCGGAGCAGTCACAGGCGCTTCTCAGTCCACGTAGGCATGGTGGTGAGGCAACTTCGCCGCAGTCGTGTCCCTAGGAGTAGGCAACAAACATGACGAATTACCCCGGGTACCTTCCGCCGCCTCAGCAACCGGAACGGTCCAACCCGACCGGTGCACCGGTGGCGGACCAACGCGGCCAAGCCGGTTATCCGGGCCGGGCCGCGCAGGGGTCGTACCCGCCACCCTACGACTGGCGTTACGCCCCGCACCAGGGTCAGCAGCAGCCCGCCTATCGCTCCGCCTATGACGCCTCCTACGGCCGTCCCGGTGTTCCGAGCGGTCCGGGCCGCCCGGGTGGGGCCCCGCCGAAGCGTTCCCGCACCGGGGGTTTGGTGCTGGGGGCGGTAGCGATCGCGGCGATGTCCGGTGTGATGGGCGGGGTGGTGGGTTCGACTCTGCACTCCGACCACAAGCCGGCCGCCACCGGAAGTCACACGCAGGGCATTCAAGCCCCGGGTGTGCCGGCCGCGGTGAATCTGCCGGACGGCTCAGTGGAGAAGGTCGCGGCGAAGGTGGTGCCCAGCGTCGTCATGCTGGAGACCGATCTGGGCCGTCAGTCCGAGGAGGGCTCGGGCATCATCTTGTCGGCCGACGGGCTGATCCTGACCAACAACCACGTGGTGGCCGCCGCTGCCGCCAAGCCCGACCCGAGCACCAAGATTGACCCGGGCGGCAAGCCCGACGGGGCTCCCAAGGGAGCGCCGAAGACCATCGTGACCTTCGCCGATGGCCGCACCGCGCCGTTCACCGTGGTGGGCACGGACCCGGCCAGCGACATCGCCGTGGTGCGCGCCCAGGGCGTCTCGGACCTGACCCCGATCACGATCGGGTCCTCAGCGGACCTGCGGGTGGGCCAGAACGTGGTGGCGGTCGGGTCGCCGCTCGGCCTGGAGGGCACGGTAACGACCGGGATCGTCAGCGCCCTCAACCGGCCCGTCTCCACCAGCGGCGAGGCCGGTAACCAGAACACGGTGCTCGACGCGATCCAGACCGACGCCGCCATCAACCCCGGCAACTCCGGTGGTGCGCTGGTCAACATGAACGGCGACCTGGTGGGGATCAACTCCGCGATCGCCACCATGGGCGGCGACTCCGCCGAAGCGCAGAGCGGTTCGATAGGCCTCGGGTTCGCGATACCGGTGGATCAGGCCAAGCGGATCGCCGACGAACTCATCAACTCACCGGACCACACGGCATCGCACGCCTCGCTGGGGGTGCGCGTCACCAGCGAGCGCAGCCTGCACGGCGCCAAGGTGGTCGAGGTGGTGCCCGGGGAGGCGGCCGCGAAGGCGGGTCTGCCCGAGGGCGCGACGGTGACCGCGTTCGACAAGCGTCCCATCGGCAGCGCCGACGCGCTGGTGGCCGCGGTGCGTTCCAAGGCGCCCGGCGACCAGGTGACGCTGACCTACCTGGATGCCGGCGGAGCGTCCAAGACCGCGCAGGTCACGCTGGGTAAAGCCCAGCAGTGACGGGTCGGTGAGTCCGCTCGGTTCATGCGGCGGTCCCAGCTTCGGCCCTCCTTCGTCGGGCCTCGCTGAACCGCCGGCGGCAACCGGACATACGGTTGCACCCATGGAGCAGTCCCGAGAACTCGCCGGCCGGGCACTTGTCGTCGTTGTTGACGACCGCACCGCCCACGGCGATGAGGACCATAGCGGCCCGTTGGTCACCGAATTGTTGGCCGAGGGCGGTTTCATGGTCGACGGCGTGGTGGCCGTGGCCGCCGACGAGGTGGAGATCCGCAACGCGCTGAACACGGCCGTGATCGGCGGGGTCGACCTGGTGGTTTCGGTGGGCGGTACCGGGGTCACCCCGCGCGATGTCACACCCGAGGCCACCCTTGAGATCCTGGACCGCGAGATCCTCGGCATCGCCGAGGCGCTGCGGGCCTCCGGGCTGTCCGCCGGGGTCGCCGACGCCGGGCTCTCGCGGGGTCTGGCCGGGGTCTCGGGCAGCACCCTGGTGGTCAACCTGGCCGGGTCCCGGGCGGCCGTGCGCGACGGGATGGCGACACTGAACCCGCTGGCCGCGGCGATCATCGGCCAACTGTCCAGCCTGGAGATCTAGGCGGCCATGCCCGGACTCGAAGAGCATCAGTCGTCGTCGGACGAACGCGACCCCGACGACGCCCGAGAGGCCGAGGAACGCGAGCGCTGGTTGCGGGACAACATCCCGCCGCATCACGGTTGAGGTTCGACTTCTCGAAATCCCCCGTACGGACTCCGCAGCGGCTATTACGGTTCGCCGTAGGCGGCGTGGCGCCGCTTCGCAGTGCATCCGTACGGAAGGGGAGTTGCGGTGCTCAAGGGGTTCAAGAATTTCCTGATGCGCGATGACGTCATCACCGTGGCCATCGGTTTGGTGGTGGCGCTGGCGTTCTCCAACCTGGTCGAAGCTTTCACCAAATCGGTGATCAACCCGCTGGTCTCGGCCACTCAGCCGAACACCGGCGGTCTCGGCTTGGGCTACCAGTTGGGGGAGGCCGGCAACGAGGCGACGTTCGTCGACCTGGGCGCGTTCATCTCGGCGATCATCTACTTCATCGTGTTCATGGCGACCATCTACTTCTTCATCGTGTTGCCTTACAAGCACATTCAGAAGCGGCGCGGCAAGTCCGTCTTCGGCGACGAGCCGCCGACCAAGGCCTGCCCGGAGTGCACGTCCGAGATCGCCGCTGAAGCGACCAAGTGCAAATTCTGCGCCAGTTCGCAGCCGGCCGCCTGAGGTGTTTCAGCGCAGGGTGAGTGTGACCGCCTGACCGAGCGCGGCGCGGGGCCCCCCCCCCCCCGCGGGGGGCGGGGCCGCCCCCCCCACCCCCCCCGCCCCCGTGGTTTGGGGTGCTGGGGCCCCCCCCCCACACCCCCCCC